>CAMCTV010000108.1 GCA_945878635.1 Chryseobacterium gleum
TGATCAAAAAGAATACGGGTAATAAGGAATCCGGAAAGCACAAAGAATAAGGAAACCCCCGTTTGACCGAGGTATCCTATTTTTTGTAACATCTTGCCCCAGTCACTCTGGAAAATGGCATATTGACTGAAATGAAAAACAAGTACCAATAGGGCGGCAATGGCTCTAACGCCGTCAAGAGATTTAATGTACTTGGCTGAAGACATGCGGTAAATTTACACAAAACCCACCTAAAAAAGGTCGAGGCGCCAAAAGCGCCTCGATATTGAAATTACGTCGTAAGCCGGGTTCTGTTCTGCTTTTGGCAGCCTCATCATTTATCTATGCGACCTACCCTCCAAGACCGGACGAGCCGCCCTTCAATTGGCTTGCGCCAATATCCTTGGTCTACATGGTCTTACTGCCCACAAGGTTTACCTTGCCTGCCATTGTTGCCATTGACAGCGGTGGTCTCTTACACCCCCTTTTCACCCTTACCCGAATAATAAATTACTCAGGCGGTTATTTTCTGCGGCACTTTCTGTCCGTTGCACCTTTGTGCAACAGCCCGGGCTTTTCACCCGGTGTGGTACTCTGCGCAGCCCGGACTTTCCTCCCCAATTGCTTGAAGCGATGAAGTCTGTAATCTCATTGCAAAGTTAATTCCGTTTGGTATCCAATTCATTTTTATTTTTGACCCATGCACATTGACATTCTTACCATTCTCCCCCGTTTATTGGATGGCCCATTTGCGGACAGTATTTTGCAGCGGGCTCAAGCCAATGCATTGTGCAAAATTGAAATTCACAACATCAGAGACTTTTCCCTTGACAAACATAAAAGTGTTGATGATTATCAATTTGGTGGAGGTGCAGGAATGGTGATGCTGGCGCAGCCCATTGTAGATGCCATTGAGTCACTTTCAAAGCACCGCACCTATGATGAGATAATCTACCTTACCCCCGATGGTGAACGATTGAATCAATCAGCTTGCAATCAGATGTCACTGCAAAAGAATCTGCTGCTCATATGTGGGCATTACAAGGGGATTGACCAACGCGTGAGGGATCATTGGATTACTCGGGAAATCTCCATTGGGGATTATGTTTTGAGCGGAGGAGAATTGGCAGCTGCTGTTCTGGTGGATGCAGTAGTTCGGCTCATACCAGGTGTGATGAATGATGAGACAAGCGCGCTCACAGATTCCTTTCAGGATGATTTATTGGCGCCACCTGTATATACGAGGCCTGCTGAGTTCAGGGGGCATTCAGTACCTGATGTATTAACCAGTGGGAATTTTAAAGCCATTGAGCAATGGAGAATGGAGCAAGCTTACGAAAAAACCAATGCACGTAGGCCAGACTTATTGAGGTCAGAGACCCAAAGTAAATCCAATAATCAAATCGAGCTATGAGCGAAGGAATTTTAAGAGCATTGATGCAGTTGTTCGCCATCATTGGCGGAAAGTCGGGTCAAGTTGGTGAAAGTAATGTACGGTTGTTTTTAAAAGGTCAACTCAATGCGGAATTAACCAAGTATTATATTGGCGTTTATAACAACTTTGTAGATAAGTTTTACAATCAATCCAAGCTTTCAGACAAGAAGAAATCTTTAGCAAGTGTTAAGGTTTTGAGAATTTGTGGTGAAATGAATGAAGAGTTGAGCTACCGGGATAAACTAATGGTGCTGCTGCGCTTGGTGGAGTTTGTAAGTCAGTATGATGAAGCGGATATTCAAGAATGGGAGTTTGTTCAGACAGTTTCAGAATCTTTTTATATCGAACCACGCATTCATTCAGCGTTTCTTACCATTTCCCGACTGTCAGGTCAGCAAGATGCTATTGAGTGGGATGATGATCATCTGTGTGTGCTTAACCACCATGATGTTCATGATTTAAAAGGTGATTTGTTTTTTTATTGGATAGAGGCAGAGGGTTTTTTCTTGGTTAAATACTTGGGTGATGATGAAGTGTTATTGAATGCGCAACGCCTGGAACGAAACCGCACTTATGCCTTTGTGACGGGAAGCGCCATCAGAAGTGCTAAGATTCATCCCATTTATTATTCAGATATCCTGCAACGTTTCTTGAAGAATAGTGTTGAGGGCGAAGTTGTATTTCAAGTCAATGATTTGTCTTACAGATTTCCAAATGGCAGAGTAGCTATTCATCCTTTGAGTTTTGAAATTGGTGGTGGGCATTTGGTGGGCATTATGGGAGGGAGCGGTTCCGGGAAGAGTACCTTGCTTAATGTACTCAATGGTAATTTGAAACCTACCAAAGGAAGTGTGACTTTGAATGGTTATCATGTTCACCAAGAAGTGGAGTGGACCCGCGATCAAATGGGATATGTTGCCCAAGATGATATTCTTTTCGAGGAACTAACAGTTATTGAGAATTTGTTCTATAGTGCAAAGTTGGATTTTCCCAATGAGACGAGTGAAGTAGTGTTGGATCGTGTTCAGAAGGTGTTGCGATCTGTGGGTCTAACCGAGGTAAGTGATTTGAGAGTGGGAAGCGTGTTGGATAAGACGATATCTGGAGGACAACGCAAGCGCTTGAATATCGCATTGGAATTGGTACGGGAGTCTCAAGTGATTTTTGTCGATGAGCCCACCAGTGGCTTATCCAGCAGAGATTCTGAGATGATCATGGATTTGCTTAAAGAACTGACGCTTAGAGGTAAATTGATTTTTGTCGTTATTCATCAGCCGAGCAGTGACATCTTTAAATTGTTTGATGATCTGCTGCTTCTGGATCAAGGAGGATATCCCATTTATTTTGGAAATCCAGTGGAAAGTTTGATTCACTTTAAGAAAAAAGCGCATTTTGCTGATACAGGTGAAAGCCAATGCCCGCACTGTGGTAATGTCAATCCAGAGCAATTGTTCAATATTATTGAAGCCAAATTGGTGGATGAGTATGGGGATATTACAGAGATTAGAAAGGTTACGCCTAACGAATGGAATGAACAGTTTCATCAACCTGAATTGCAGTCTTTAAAGTCAACAGAAAAAGGAAGTAAAAAGAATAGAAGGGAAGGATTTCTCAGCGCATTCCAAACTTTTTTCAGAAGGGATGTAAAGAGCAAATGGGTGAACCACACCTATATGCTCATTAACTTGTTAGAGGCACCCATGTTGAGTGTTCTTCTTTCTTTGTTTGTGAAGTTTTATCCGATAACAGGAAAGGGTATTGAGGAGTACACGTTCAGAGAAAATGTGAACTATCCCCAGTATCTGTTTTTTGCAGTTGTTGTTGCTTTATTTTTAGGATTGACAGTAAGTGCGGAAGAAATTTTGAAGGACAAGAAAATCCTAAAAAGAGAACGCTATTTGGGACATTCCTACACTGCTTACTTAATGTCCAAATTGGGCGTTATGTTTGTGATATCCCTGATTCAAACGGCGTCGTTTTTGCTGGTTGGTAATTGGATATTAGGGGTGGAAGGAATGTTTTGGCCATTTCTTTTGGTTTTGTTTTCAGTGTCCTGTTTTGCTAATGCCCTAGGATTAAACATTAGTGCAACATTTGATTCCGCAAAGGTTATATATATATTGATTCCAATAATGATTATTCCTCAATTGCTATTCAGCGGAGTAATTGTAAGATTTGATCGTTTGTTTCCTTCTATTACGCAACAAGAAAGAGTGCCTTGGATTGGCGAGGTTATGGCATCTAGGTGGGCATTTGAAGCCATGGCCGTGTATCAGTTTACCCAGAATCCCTATGAAAAACAATTTTTTGAGTGGGATGCTCAACTAAAGAATAGTGCCTGGAAAAAAGATTTTTGGGCCAAAGAAATGCGGGCTCTGTTGACTGATTGCAGAACGAGTATAGAAACACGCGGTGTGGCCAATCTTTCTGACTTGGATTTGCTCTACAATGAGTTAAAGCGTGAAGAAAAATTAATCTCCGATTTTAGTGTACCCCTTTGGGACGGAAAAGAGAGTTCAATTGGAATAAAGCAGATAGATGAGTATTTGAGTGCATTGAAAAGTTTAGAATTGTATTACATCAGGTTGTATAGCGAGGCCAATCAGAAAAAGGAAATGCACTTGACTGCTATGGTTCAAGATGAAAAAGGGAGGGATGCGTTATTGATCTTAAAGAACAAATTCCACAATGAGTCAATGGAGGATATATTGACACATAAGAATGATATTCAGAAGATTGTTAGATATGACAATAAGTTTGTTCAGAAGAGTAATTTGGTATACAAAACGCCTGATGACGACGGTTTGTTTGCAGCCCATTTCTATGCACCCAAAAAGAATATTTTCGGATATCAGGTTTCAACGTTGTGGGTGAATGTGTTTGTCTTATGGGTCATGACCATGTTGATGGTTGTTTCACTCCAACAAGAATTGACCACACGTGTGTACGCTTGGACAGAGGGATTAAGAAAAAAATAAGGTTTTTTAGTCTTGTAGGTTTTCCACTCCAATCATCTTGAATGGAACATGGACAATGGCCTCATAGTCTTCTCCTGCCTCTAACATGTCTTCGTCATCGTTTTCATAAAACCACTCAACGGATGACTTGCCTCCGATTGACTCAAGTTTTTTGAACAGATCCAAAAGGCATTTGCTAGAAGACGTGTTGAAATACTCCAACTTGATTTGCAGCGTGGTTTGCTCTACCTGATGTGATTTGTATTCTTCAATCCACGCCAATAGCGGTTTGTAAAACTCAATGGAGTTTTCTGGAATAGATCGGCCTGCAAGCGAAAGAATGCCAGTTGTGGCATTAAAATTAACGGTCGGGGTTTTGCTAGACCCTGTTAAATCTAAATTCTCCATAGTTTCAATTTGAAAAACAAATATAATGCAGAAAATAAAATACTTTTGTCAACTATGAATCAAAAAGATTGGTTTGCCTCGTGGTTTAATACATCATTTTATCATGATTTGTATGCCAAACGGAATGATGAAGAGGCCAAGGCTTTCATGGATTCGCTGTCAGATTTTTTTAAATGGAATCAAAATGTAAAAATCTTGGATGCATGCTGTGGGTCTGGGAGACACGCCTTGTACCTAGAATCCAAAGGTTTTCAGGTTTTTGGTTTGGATTTGAGTGAGAACAATATTCTTCAAGCAAAGTCCCTTTCTGAAAATCCGCATCGCTGGCAGATAGCCGATGTGAGGGATTTTGAGTTGCCACAACAGGTGGATTATACGCTAAATCTTTTTACATCTTTTGGTTACTTTGAAGGTGATGAGGATCATGTTTCTATGCTTCGTAACATAAACCGAAACTTGTTGGATGGGGGGATATTGGTTCTTGATTTTTTGAATGTTGATCGTGTGAAAGCTTGCTTAAAGGAAGAGGAAGTGGTTGAGGGAGTCTTGGCGGAGTATCATTTAACACGCAGTATCCAATCCAATAGAATTGTCAAGCAGATTAAGTTTTCCGTTGAGGATGTCAACCATATTTTTGAGGAGCGGGTAATGGCCTATTCATCTGAGCAAATCACGGAACTTTTGTCCCTCGCAGGATTTGAGGTTATAACCATTTGGGGTGATTACCATGGAGCTCCAATGCTCGCTAGCTCTCCGCGTTGTATCTTTATCGCTCAAAAAAAACAGTAACAAATGATTTTGACTTCTATTCTCGTTCTTTTTTTGGTCTCTATGTTGGGAAGTGGAATTCTCTTTTTGGGTTGGAACATTACACCCAATAGGATGAAATTGTTGTTGTCTTTTAGTGCGTCTTATTTGCTTTCGCTGACTTTTCTGCATTTGCTGCCTGAAGCGATGGCTGATGGTGGTGAGGGCATTGGTGTTTTTATTCTTTGTGGTTTTTTATTGCAAATTATTCTAGACTATTTCTCTCATGGCGTTGAGCATGGCCACGCGCATGCGCACAATAATGTTGGAGCAAAGTTTTATTGGATGGTCTCCATTTCTCTGTGGATTCACGCCTTTATCGAGGGAATGCCCTTTGGTTTGACAGAGGAGGCCGTGCATCATGGTCATGAGCACCATCACCATGGACAATCATTGCTGATGGGGATTTCATTTCACAAATTTACAGAGTCATTTGTTTTTGCGGCTTTGCTGTTGGCCATGGTAAAGGAAAAGTGGAAAGCATTTGTTGCAGCCGTATTTTTTGCGATGGTAGCGCCAGCAGGAGCGTTGATTTTTCATTTTGGAGAACAGTGGGAGTGGTTCCATTCAGAGCAACTTCTGCCATATGTCATGGCGGTTTTGATGGGGATTATTCTGCATGTTTCCACCATGATTTTATTTGAAGCAGAGGAAGGGCATCGTTTTAATCGGGTGAAGTTTCTTATCATCCTGCTTGGTTTTGCGGCGGCATTTTTCCTTTAAATTGGCTTAAGTTCTGAACAAAGCGGATGTAGAGCATTTGTTTGCAATTGAAATCTTGTATTTTCGTGGCATAGCAAAATGGTTATGGAAAAAAGCAATTGGCCCATTTGGGAAATATTTATTCGATCTAAGGCAGGTTTGGCGCATAAACATGTGGGAAGTTTGCATGCAGCAGATGCCCAAATGGCCATCGAAAATGCCAGAGATGTTTACACAAGAAGGATGGAAGGTGTGAGTATTTGGGTTGTACCAAGTGAGCAAATCACAGCGTCATCACCGGGTGACAAGGAGGCTTTGTTTGACCCGTCCAATGATAAGGTTTATCGACATCCAACTTTTTATGAAATTCCACCGGAAGTGGGACACATGTGATGCTTATGGAACACAAAGAATATTATCTCACCATTGCGGATACACTGTTGATTTTAGGACAACGGTTGTCTGAGTGGTGCGGACACGGACCAGCTATTGAAGAGGATATTGCTTTGAGCAATGTGGCATTGGACTATATTGGTCAAGCAACGTCATTGTACAAGGAAATTGCGCTCAAAGAGAATTTGGGTAAATCAGAGGATGATTACGCCTTCTTGCGTGATGCCTGGGAATATAGGAATGCACTGATTGTGGAAATCACCAACGGCGATTATGCCAAGACAATAGCTAGACAATTTGTTTTTTCT
>CAMCTV010000109.1 GCA_945878635.1 Chryseobacterium gleum
CCGAAGACACGCTTGAAACGCAGGCCGGAATAACCTTTATAGCTTTCTTTACAGCTTGGTGGTTGGGAGCGCCATTGTGGTCTTCAGAAAAGTGGCGACCTCGCTTGGCTTAGTCAATATCTCCGTCTGTCCTTGATCCTCTTCTTTTACAATAAAAACCTGCCGACCAATGGGCGACCATCTTCCCGGATGAATGGGTCTTCTATCCACATACAAACCTACTGATTTGATTCCTGCAGCGGCGGCAATATGAAGCGGACCTGTGCTGCAAGCCAATAGCATTTCGCTGCCTGCTATGTAATCCATGAATGCACCCAAACTGAACTTACCGCAAACGGATAGAATAGAATTTAAATGCACTCCGTTAAAACTGGACAATCTTTGCGCATCCTTGGCGGTACCTGATATAACCATCTCCCAATCCTCTTCCTTTAAAAGTCCTACCAACTCATCATACTGATGCAAACTCCAATTCAATGCGCTGCCCTGAGAAAAAGGATGAATGATTAGTCTCCTCCTTTTTTCAGTTGCGTTAAAAGACAACAAATTCAATTCACCCAGTGCCTCAATACTCGGAGTGTCCTTAAAACCCAATGGAACAAGCAACTTCAAATTCAACTGCGCTTCATGCAAATCTGAATTTTTTCGACCAAACATGGGTCTATGTGTTGCCCAGCGCCAACTGGCCAAACGGTGACCCGTTGCTATTCGAATTGGTATACTTGATAAATGCGACACCTTCATCCAAAATTTATCTGGCAATGCAAAAACCACAACATCCAAATGCAAGGACCCAATCATCGCTTTGGCATCCGCTAAGGTTTGGAAATCATCTGCATTGATAAACCGATCTACCCAGAGGCATCGACCAATAATGTCCTTTGTATATGACTTTCCCAAAAAGAAAAGTTCAGCGTTGGGAAAAGTTTGTTTGATATAAAAAGCCATGGGCAAGGTCAGCATAACGTCTCCAATGCTGTCTGTGCGGACAATCATGATTCGCTGGATGTTGCTCATGATTCCTTTATGGATTGAAATTGATACCACAAAGCATACTTCTGATAAGCCGCCCAAGCTGAAATTTGGCACACGTGCCATCCAGCTATTCCATCTAGAAAACCCAACTTAATGAAGTACATATTAAAAAACTTGGCCAGAGGCGATAACCACCTCATCCACCAAAAGGTTCTCTTTCCTGCCGTCACTTTCTCGCGCGCCATCAAGGTTACAAATTTCAAGGCCTGGGCATAATGCCCTTGACGATCATAATAACTGTAGTGCAAACAATTGCCTTTTAAAACAGCGGGAGTAACTTCTAATATTGATTTCAATTGCTCGTGTATCAGACCTTCCCAATGCACTTCATGCCGATTGAACAATCTAAATTTTGTATCCGGATACCAACCACAATGTCTAATCCATGACCCGCAGTAATTGGTGAGTCGATGAAAGGACGCGGGTACGGGATCATTCAATTTCCATTTCAAAAGCGAATGCACTAAAACCTCGTCAAAACACTCATCTGCATCCAATGACAAAACCCAATCATACTTTGCTTGATCGTTGGCCTGATTTTTAGAGGTGGAATAACCTTGCCAATCCTGACTAAAAACACGAGCACCCATTGCTTGTGCCATTTGAACAGTATTGTCCTTTGAGTGTGAATCCCAAACAATTACATCATCTGACACCTGAAAAGCAGCTGTCAAACAACGTTGAATATTGCGTTCTTCATTAAAAGTGATGATGACAACACTAAAATCAGCCATTAAGCAAAATTAATCTAATCAACCAATGAAAATAAGATCTGACGCTCAATCAAATCGCCACTTTTCACTTTCACTTCCAACTCATCACCCAAATGTATCTCCTCTCCTCTATCATTCACCAAGATATAGGCTGCCTTTTCAAATGCAAAATCATAGCCCAATTCCTCCATCGGAAGAAAACCTTCGCACTTGTTGTCTTTTAATTCAACGTACAACCCCCCTGAAGTAATTCCACTTACACGACCAGAAAAAACTTGATCTTTGTGCATCAAAAGAAACTCCACTTGCTTGTATTTGGTGCTGGCTCTCTCCGCCTCCGCCGCTCTCTTCTCCATCATAGAATCATGCTTACAATGCAAATCCAATTGCGACACATTGGGCAAACCTTGATCATGGATGTACTTGTCTAACAAACGATGCACAATCACATCCGGATAACGTCTGATAGGCGAAGTGAAATGTGAATAATAAGGAAATGCCAAACCATAATGGCCAATATTCTTGGTGCTGTATTCCGCTTTGGCCATGGATCTGATGGCCATGATTTGCACCATACTTTCTTCCTGTTGACCCTCCACACTTGCCAACAAAGCTTTGATTACACTTCCGCTCACACTATCTGAACTCTTGGGCAACTTATATCCCAAGTGTTTCAAGAATGTTTTCAATTGCTGTATCTTCTCTGGACTCGGTAAATCATGGACACGGTAGACAAAAGGCTTGGGACTTCCATTGGCTGGCTTTCCAGCATACATCGCAACATATTGATTGGCCAACAACATAAACTCTTCAATCAGCTGATTGGCCTCTTTCATCACCTTCACGTAAACGCCCGTAGGTACTCCCTTCTCGTCCAGTTTAAACTTTACCTCCTCACTGCTAAAATCAATACTTCCTTCATCAAATCGTTTCTTTCTAAACAGCTTGGCCAATTCATTGATTGTAATGCATTCTTCTTTGTATTCTCCATCAGCCCCTTCAATCATGGCCTGAACTTCCTCATAGGTAAATCGGCGGTCACTCTTGATGATTGTTCTTCCAATCCAATGATTGACGATTTCTCCCTTGGGCAATATCTCAAAAACGACAGAAAAAGTCATCTTCTCCTCTTGTGGTCTTAAAGAACAAAGCTCATTGGACAATCGCTCTGGCAGCATTGGAATGGTCCTGTCCACCAAGTACACACTGGTTGCCCTGAGCTGAGCTTCTTGATCAACAACAGAGCCTTCCTTCACATAAAAGGTAACATCGGCGATGTGCACTCCAACCTCCCAATTGCCATTTTCCAATTTTCGCAAAGACAATGCATCATCAAAATCCTTTGCATCAAATGGGTCAATGGTAAATGTAGTTACCCCTCTAAAATCTTTCCGAGTAGCTATTTCCTCAGGTGTAAAACCTGACTCTATTTCATCAGCCGCTGCTATTACATGATCCGGAAACTCATAGGGCAAATCAAACTCTGCAAGAATGGCATGCATCTCTACATCATGAACACCCTGTTGACCAAATACTTTGGTTACTTCTGCAATGGGCATCCGCTTGGGATCCGTCCACTGCTTTATTTTAACCAAAACTTTATCGCCATTGATAGCCGTTGATTTCCCATCTTCTTTAATCACAAAATAGATGGGCATTTGCTTGCTCACAGGCTTCACTTCGGCATAAACTCCTTTGTCATGAAATACACCAACATACTCCTCTCTTCCGCGCTTCACGATTCGCTTGAACTCAACACGGGGCCTTCTGGCAGTGCCAGAGAGCGAAAGTTCAATCACATCACCTGGTAATGCTGTTCCATACCTACCTTTCTCCAGCATGATATCCTCTTCCACATCATCTATGCGCACAAAACCTCTTCCAAATCGATTGATGTCCAATACACCTTGAACCAAGTTGGATGTTAATACCGCTGGTAAATATTTACCACGCTCTCTTTCTTTGATTAAACCTGCCAACTTTAATTCTTCCAATACCTCCATGAGTAAAACACGACTACCTGAATCCTGAATACCCAAAATCGCTGATAACTGTTTATAATTCACTGGACGTGTCGGACTCGCATTCAATGCTTGCATCACTTGTTCCGTCACCACTCTCTTATTGCCTGAGCCTTCTTTTCTTTTCGTTCTTTTCATCAGTAACGAAGGTAGAAACTAATTTTCACTATAAAGACAACATTCTCCTTCGGTTTTGATTTTTTCTCTTTTAGCCCCAACTTTGCCACATGTCTGAAAAAGTAATGTTGGGGCTCAAATTGCCCACTGACCCACGCTGGGGGAATATTGCCGAAAAGAACATTGAGGAAATTCTTACTGATCATGCCTATTGCGAGCAAAAAGCAGCCAGCAATGCCATTTCGAGCATTGTGAGATATCCCGAATTTCCTGATTTGGTAACAGAAATGGTCAGAATAGCGCAAGAAGAAATGGATCATTTTGGACAAGTTCACGATCAACTGCTGAAACGCGGATTAAAGTTAGGCCGAGAGCGCAAAGATGAATACGTCCATGATTTGGCTGCATTTATCAAGCAAGGTGGTAGTAAAGAACAAAACTTTGTAGACAGAATGCTCTTTGCCGCTATGATTGAAGCGCGCAGCTGCGAAAGGTTTAAGATTCTCTCGCAAGAAGTTCAAGACGAGGAACTGAGACAATTTTACTTCAGTTTAATGGCCAGTGAAGCAGAACACTACGCTACCTTTCTTGGTTTTGCCCGCAAATACAGCAGAGGAATAGATGTGGACAAAAGATGGCAGGAGTTTTTAGAATACGAAGCCTCATTAATGATGAAATATGGAAGAAAAGAAACCATGCATGGCTAGTATAGCCGTTGTAGAAAAGAAAGATTTAAAAATCATTCATGATTTGGCGCATGTCATTTGGCCGCTGGTTTATGACTACATGTTATCCCACGAGCAAATTGATTACATGTTGGATAAGATGTACAGCGTCTCTTCTCTGGAAAAACAGCTAGAAGATGGTGATGTTTTCATCATCCTTATCGAAGATAATATCCCTCATGGATTTGCATCTTACCGCATTCATCACAATGATCAACGGGTTAGATTGCACAAACTATATGTTCATCCTGCTGCACAAAAGAATGGATGGGGACTTAAAATGTTGTCCCATATTTTTGAAGAAGGACGCCGCCAAGGAAAAAAAGCCATTGAACTCAATGTCAACAGAAAGAACAAGTCAATAGGTTTCTATGAGCACATCGGTTTTGTAATAGAAAAATCAGAAGACATTGATATCGGTATGGGCTATCACATGAATGACTACGTTATGGTCAAGGACCTAACGCTTTAAGTCAATCCTAAAAGTGGTTCCTGCTCCCTCTTCTGAGCGGACTACATAGATGTGGCCTTTGTGGTATTCTTCTACAATACGCTTTACCAATGACAGTCCTAATCCCCACCCACGTGGTTTGGTCGTATAGCCAGGCTTAAACACTGTCTTCCATTTGTTCTTGGGAATCCCCTTTCCGGTATCCCGCAATTCCACATGAACCCACTGCTCATCAGTAAATATACGAATCTCAATGACTCCCGACTCTCCCATGGCATCCGCAGCATTTCTTACCAAATTCTCTATCACCCATCCAAACAATGGTTCATTGACTTTTAACACAACCGGTTGGGTAGGCAGATGTTTTTCGAATTGAATGTGTCTAGATACCCGCTTCTGGACATAATCCACAGCTTCCTGAATCGTAGCTCTCAAATCCACTTCCTTCAATTCAGCTTGAGAACCTATCTTAGAGAAGCGTTCAGTGATGATTTGCAATCGATTCACATCCTTATTCAATTCCTCGATGTAGGACTTTTCTACACCTTGTGATTCCAGTAAAGCGCCCCATCCCATCAGAGAGCTGAGAGGTGTTCCCAATTGATGCGCAGTTTCCTTGGCCATGCCCACCCATACTTGATTCTGTTCTGCTTTGCGGTATGTGGAGAAAATCAGGTAACTCACCATGAGGAATACTGCTACCAAAACCAGCTGCCCAATCGGGAAATACTTGATTTGCTGCAGCACCAAAGAATCCTCATAGTAAATATTCACTGCCAAACCATCCGGCTGTACAACTTTAATGGGAGCGTTGAATGATTTTATCTCTTCCAATCGCGCAGGATTGGTCACGTCCTCCTCCTTCAATCGAGCATACTTGATAACCTTGCCTGTCTTTTGATCAATGACCACAATCGGAACAGCCGTTGACCCCACCACCTCATTGTTCAAAAAGCTATTGTTCAACTCATTCAACTTTTGCTCGATGCTCTTGTACAATTCACTATCATCAAAATACAACTTCATTCCCAACTCTGGAATCAATATGGGCGCATACTTTTCTGTAATCTTATCCCTCAACGAATCTGCAAACTGGGCGTTCATTTCTTTGCCCTTAGGAAGATTTTTTCCTTGCTGAAATCGATTGCCTTTATCGTATAGCAAAATCGGGATGGAATTGTTCTCCTTTAAAAACTCAGAAGGAAAAGAGTAATCAAGATTGGGATCACCATTGGAAATGATACTCAAAGCTCTACCAATCAATCTACCCTTGGTTTCCTCCTCAGCCCTGAGCAAGTGCAACAATGAATCAATATACTCAGTAGACTGTGCATTCCTACTGATACTTTGTGCCCACAACTCAACCTTCTGCTTTTCATCTTCTTTAATCCGACCAACGATAACCTGGGTATATCCCAATGTAAACAGCACCAACAACAAAGCCAACAAGACCAAAAACCATTTCCAACGTTGTTTACTGCTGTATAAATTCATTGAACCAAATTAATCATTATTGCGCAACTGCGGAGTCATTGATGGTCAAATTTGTATTTTCATTCTTCCACCAATCATACAACGGATGATTCCATTTGGCATTGTGCACATATTGAGCAGAGCTCAATGGCCAATCAAACTCATCCACAGCATAACCCAATGCTACAGGCACATCATGTATAAATCTAATTTGATCTCTAAGCATAAAACTTCGCGCCACCCCATAAGCAGGGCATGATAAAAACTTTGGCGTTACCCACCTGGCACTGTAACGACGATCTGTCTCAAAAAAGAAAGCCAAGCCAAAAATCATTTTTATCTTTTCAGAAAAAACCAAGACACCTTCGCCTTTTCTCATTGT
>CAMCTV010000110.1 GCA_945878635.1 Chryseobacterium gleum
GGTTCACCTGAAGCCGAAAAAGCACAAGAACTGTTGATGCCTTTTGCTCCTAAAACCGAAAAAGCCACAGAGGCCACACCAGCTCCCGTTGCTGAGGTGAATTTTCAATTTGACGAGAACGCTGAACATTATTTTGCCATTGAAATTCCACTGAGCACGCCCAACATCAATGGATACAAAGCCATCATGGCTGACTATACGCAAAAACTATATGCATCCAATAAACTGACGGTAACAGGCAATATGCTCAATCCTGAGACCCAATTGTTGATGACCAAAAGTTTCAAAAAACTGGCTGACGCCCAAGATTTTATGAGTACCTTCGCATTGAATACCAATGAAGTAAAAGAAATTCATGAAAAACAATTCCAGTATTTCCTGATTTCAAAACAGAATTATGTTCAGTTGTTTAAGATTAAAAGTTTAGACAGTTACAAGAAGTTTTACCAAGAAAATTATCCGAAATAAAATGAAAATGTCAAGAACCCCTGAAAATCCGGTGGACACTTCCATCAATCGCATTGTAGAAGGAACATCTATCAAAGGTGATATCAAATGTGAAAGTAACATTCGCATAGATGGGATTTTTGTAGGTGATTTGATTACCAAAGGTCGTTTGGTAGTAGGCCCCAATGGTAAAATCGAAGGCAATGTAACTTGTCAAAACGCCGAATTGGAGGGACAAATCAAAGGGAAAATCCAGGTTCAGCAACTGCTTACTTTAAAATCTACGGCTAAAGTAGACGGAGACATGGTTACCGATAAGTTGGCTATTGAGCCAGGTGCTACATTCACCGGAAATTGCAGCATGGGAAACAAAATAAAGGACATCAAAATAGATGTTCCTCAGGATGCCAAAGCCGCCGTTTAACACCAGTTTCTTAAGATATGCTGGTATGGCCAGTCAAATGGCCATCATCATTTTGGTCTTTGTTGGTATAGGTCGTTATTTGGATGGGGAAAATGGAAAGACTTATACCCTGATTGGATCCATATTGGGTGTTTGCCTATCCTTGTACTCCGTTATTAAATCGCTCATGAAACAGCAATGAAAATCAAACCCATTACAAGCATTTATCTCACTGTACTTTTGTGCGCTGTCGTATTCTTCATTCAACCGCTGCAATGGCTATCTGAAAGCGTGCAGTGGGCATTGATTAGTTTTATTGGCACCTTTGGATTAATTACTTGGTTCTTTTCTAAAAGCATGTCCCAAGCTAAATCTGGCAAAGTATGGATCAACCAGTTCTTAGCCTCTATTGCTATAAAAATGTTTACCACGTTGTCTTATTTGACTATTTTTCTTTATGTCAACAAAGATTGGGAAACTGCGCAGAAATTGCAATTGGCTATTGGTGCATTTTTCGTTTATGTCACATTCACCATCCTGCTCGCAGCCAACAAACCTAGCGCTGAATAAATCTATTCCTAAATCGCAGCACCACAATTATTGCGGCTGCATCAAACAAAAGGTCCAACAACTCTCCGGATCGATAAACCGTCAAGGACGTCTGCATAATCTCCAAAAGCACAGCATAAGAAATCAATCCCAAAAACAATTGAGTATTCCCAGGTATTGAGCGCCAAGGAAACAACAACCACAATACGGTCAGCCCTCCAAACAAGATAAAATGGGCCAACTTATCTATACCAATGATGTCTGTCCAATCCCAGGCATCGTTGCCTGGCACATGGACCAAGTGAAGGACCAAAACAAAAAAGGTTGCTACTGGAGCAACCTTATTATTTCTGAGCAATGCAAACATTTATTACAAAGATGCTTCGTAAGCCGCTGCATCCATTAAACCACTCAAATCTGCACCTGCATCCAACTTCACTTTAATCATCCATCCCTCTCCATAAGGATCTTCATTGACCAATGCGGGATTGGCTTCCAAACCAGCATTCACTTCCAATATGGTTCCCTTCACTGGCATAAACAAATCAGAGACTGTTTTTACTGCTTCTACTGTGCCAAACACAGCATGCTCATCCAATGACTCACCTTCAGTTTCTATTTCAACAAATACAATATCACCCAATTCACCTTGCGCAAAAGCGGTGATTCCTACTGTTGCTACATCACCGTCGATACGAACCCACTCGTGATCTTTGGTATACTTTAATTCTGCTGGATAGTTCATAAAATTTTTCGTGTGGGGTAAAAATAGGACATTATCTTCGAACTCATTGCGAATACCGCAAAAAATCATGAATTCATTTACCAAAAATAAAATGGGTATCTCTTCTATTCTCTTGTTGGCTTTGATTGGCCTTTTGGCCGGTATCATCAGCGGTTTTGTTGGAATTGGCGGCGGTATGATCATGGTACCCGCGATGATTTATTTTTTTCAATACAATCAATTCCAAGCACAAGGGACCAGCCTGGCCGTTTTAATGATGCCTGTTGGGATTTTTGCAGTGGTGAATTACTACCAAGCAGGCCACATTCAATTCATTCCGGTATTTGCCATTGCATTGGGTTTTGTTGTTGGCGCTTTTTTAGGCAGCAAATGGGTTTTGGGGATGGATGTTCAAAAAGTAAAATTGGTTTTTGGACTTTTCATGTTCCTCATGTCTGCCAAAATATCCTGGGACGCTTATCAAAAAATCAAATCATCTCCGGTGTCTACAGAAAACAAAAAAGGGGTCTAATGACCCCTTTTAATATTCAAAAGTAAAATTATTTTTTACCTTTCTTAGCTACTTTCTTGGCTGGCTTTGCAGCAGCTTTAGCAGCCTTCTTTGCTGGCTTAGCGGCTGGTTTAACAACCTTCTTTGCTGGCTTAGCTTTCTTTGGTTCTTCTTTAACCTCAATAGCACTGTCCAACAATTTAGATGAGCTCATGTTAAATACTTGAGCAATTTTCTCTAAGGTCAACAAAGTGATGTTGCGGCCTCTTTCGATACGGTATGCGTTAGATTTATCCAATCCAACTACATCTCCAAATACCTCTAAGGTCATTTTTTTCTTCTTACGAAGAGCACGGATACCTGCTCCAATAGAAGCCAAGTAAGCCTTTTCATTAAATTTTTGAGCCATTTTGTTTTTTGTTTTCGGTTACAACATACAAAGATATTAAAATTTCATTATGTTACAACTATTTTTCCCACTTGTCCACGGCTACAGTGGCCAACGCGTTACCTATAACGTTGGTTGCAGAACGACCCATATCCAACAAATGATCAACTCCCAACAACAAAACAAGACCCGCTTCTGGTATCCCAAAAGATGCTACTGTTCCTGCTATCACCACCAGTGAAGCCCTTGGTACACCTGCGATTCCCTTGCTGGTTATCATTAAAGTCAACAGCATGGTTACTTGATCACCAAATGACAATTCAATGCCGTATGCTTGTGCAATAAACAGGCTCGCAAAAGTCATGTACATCATACTGCCATCCAAATTGAAGGAATAGCCCAATGGCAATACAAAACTGACAATTCTGTTTCTGCAACCAAATCGCTCCAGCTGCTCCAACATCTTTGGATAAGCCGCTTCACTTGACGCCGTTGAAAAAGCCAACAGCAATGGTTGTTTTAAATGACTAAGCAACACTTTTATTCTTGACTTTAATAACAACCAACCTACACCAATAAGAATCAGCCAAAGCAAGGCCAATCCGGAATAAAACTCACCAATGAAAGTGGCGTAGGTGGCCAAAACTCCTAATCCCTTCTTAGCAATAATGGCTGTAATAGCAGCAAATACAGCAAAAGGAGCAACGTACATCACAAATGTGGTAATCTTAAGCATCACGTGTCCTATGGCGTCCATGGCCTTAATAAGACCATCTGCCTTCTCTCCCATGGAGGCAGCACCAACGCCAAACAATAAAGCAAAAATGACAATCTGCAGAATCTCATTCTTAGCCATCGCATCTATGACACTTGATGGAAAAATATGGGTGACAAATCCCTTTAAGGTGATGGCTTGATGTTCTAATCCAATACTAGCCGATTGATCCGGCATTTCCAATTGAAGCTGGTGACCAGGCTGATAAAAATTCACCAAAACCGCTCCCAAAGCCAATGATATTAAGGACGCCGAAAAAAACCAAAGCAAGGTCTTTCCTCCAATTCGACCTACGGCTTTAAGGTCACCCAATTTGGCCACTCCCGCTACCAAAGTAGCAAAAACCAAAGGGGCAATAATCATCTTGATCAAACGTAAAAACACCTCAGTGAAAATGCTTAACACTTCTAAAATCTGAGCCAAGGTGCCATCCATTTTGGATTCTCTATTGGCATTGGAGACAACTATTTCCTGAAGATCTACTTTCTTATCATTAGACCATTTCAACGCAGCATCGTATTTCTGCTCTGCTTTTAAAAGTGTATCCTTGGCAATAACCTGAAGATCAACATTGGTGTCTTTGTCAGCCTCAATCATCTGCTGAGAAATTTTTTCCCAGGCTTCTGCCTTTGTCAGGGGGCTAGATGGTGGATATGAAACGTTTAACCAGGCGCCAAAAACGATGCCCAAAAGAAGTGCAATAAAAATCCACTGAGTAAGATTGATTTTTTTCATTCGTGAGTACAATATCCCACGAATATAGGTCAATAAGCGCGCTGGTTGCGACCCTCCATGTAATTTATGAAGGCTTGATTCACCACTTTATTTCCACCAGGTGTTGGATAATTGCCTGTAAAATACCAGTCTCCTTGATGGTCTGGACATGCCTGGTGCAACCCTTCTATGCGTTGATAGATGATCTTAACTTTGGCCTTCAAATCGGACGGTGTCAACAACTGCGCAATTTTATCATTGATCTCTTCAACAGTAAACGGCTCATACACTTCCTTTACATAATTCTTAACATGTTCTTTGGGCATGTCCTTTTGATCCAGACACTTGCGGTAAACGACATCCAAGATGTTGGTGGATTCCCGTTCCTTGTGCAATGCAACACAGGCTTGAAAGGCAATAAAATCACCCATTTTGGCCATGTCAATACCATAACAATCCGGATACCTGATTTGTGGCGCTGAGGAGACAATGATGATTGTCTTTGGAGACAACCTATCTAAAATTCTAAGTATTGATTTTTTTAAGGTAGTTCCCCTGACAATTGAGTCATCAATCACCACCAAATGATCCTGATTGGGCACTACCGCGCCATGGGTAACGTCATAAACGGAAGATACCATCTCATCGCGTGCAGAGTCCTGGGTGATAAACGTTCTCAACTTAACATCCTTCAACACTATCTTCTCGATTCGGGTTCTGGTTAAAATAATTTTCTCTATTTCTTCCTTGTTTATTCCACTTCCCGCTTGTATCAGCTTCTCTATTTTCTTTCTGTTGTCTTCATCCTCCAGCTCCTTGATCATCCCATAAAAGGCGGTTTCAGCAGTGTTTGGAATAAAGGTGAAGACGGTGTTGTCCATGTCATGTTCAACAGCATCCAATATGGCCGGAACCACATTTCTTCCTAGCTGTTGGCGTTCTTTGTATATATCCTTGTCATTTCCTTTGGAAAAATAAATGCGTTCAAAAGAACAAGGCATTAACTCCTTTGGTTCTCTGATTTCTTTCAAAGATGTTTGCCCGTCTTTCTTGATGATTAAGCCATACCCTGCAGGGATTTCATTGATATCATCCGCATCCACGTAAAACGCGCTTTGAATAGGCGTCTTTTCACTGGCTACAACAACAATTTCATCGTCCTCATAAAAGAATGCAGGTCGAATCCCATTGGGATCACGCACGACAAAAGCATCTCCATGACCAAACATACCCGCCATGGCATATCCACCATCCCACTCACGTGAAGCCCTTGACAATACACGTTGGACATCCAGATGCTTGGCTATCAAATCAGATATTTGAACATTGGAATAACCCTGTGATTTAAAACGTTCAAATAAAATTTGATTTTCCTCATCCAAGAAGTGTCCAATCTTTTCCATCGCAGTCACGGTATCTGCCTTCTCTTTGGGATGTTGACCTAACTCCACCAACAATGAAAACAATTCATCTACATTGGTTAGATTGAAGTTACCGGCCAATACAAGGTTTCTTGTCATCCAGTTGTTTTGACGCAAAAAAGGATGGCAATTTTCAATGCTGTTGCCCCCAAAGGTTCCGTAACGCAAATGACCCAAAAATACTTCTCCTGTGAAGGCAAAATTCTCTTTCAAGTATTCACTATCCTGAATAAGTTCTGGATTGCTCTTTTCCAAATCAGAAAAGCGCGCCATTACCTTGGAAAAAACATCTCTTATGGGCTGTGCATCATTGCTGCGGATGCGACTGATGTACTTCTTGCCTGGTTCAATATCAATCTTGATATTGGCCAAACCCGCTCCATCTTGTCCGCGGTGGTGCTGCTTTTGCATCAACAAATACATTTTGTTGAGGCCGTAAAATGCTGTTCCGTATTTCTCGGTGTAATATTGAAGAGGCTTCTTCAATCGTAAGAGTGCGATACCGCACTCGTGCTTGATGGCATCACTCATAGGGGAGTGTAAAATTTGCTCGCAAAGATAGGAGGATACAACGGCGGCTTGAAATTATTTTTCATCTTGATGTGAAATTCCAATTTGAATAGCATCTTACAAGAAAAAAGATGATGAAAACTATTACTACCCTATGCTTATTGTTGTGGTTGTGTACCGCACTTCAAGCCCAAACGCAAGGTGAAATATATGGTAATGTCAAAGATGCCAATCAAAAGGACGGACTTCCCGGTGTGGTGGTCACCATAGAGAATAGCGCAGGACACATCCCCTATGGCGGTGCTACAGACCTTGATGGTAAATTC
>CAMCTV010000111.1 GCA_945878635.1 Chryseobacterium gleum
AAATGGAGACCAAGGAACAAGATATCATTGAAAAAGCACTTCGTGTTTTCATGCGTCAAGGCATTAAAAGCGTCAATATGGACGATATGTCCAAGGCCTTGGGGATCTCCAAGAAAACACTCTACTTGTTTGTCAAAGACAAAGAGGAATTGGTAGAGAAAGCCACTGATCTGTTTGGTCAAAAAGAAATCGAAGCCATCAAGGAAATCTCCGCTCAAAAAGTAAATGCCATTGACGAGAGTTTGCTTATCAAAAAATGGGTATTATCCATTTTAGAAAATGTACATCCCGCCGTTGCCTTTGATTTGGAGAAATACTATCCTGCTGTTTCAAGAAAAATGCAAGAGAACCGCAGGAAAGTAGTTTACAAAAGCATTCACAACAACATTATCAAAGGACAAAAGGAAGGTCTTTACCGCAAAGACATCAGTCCAGAAATTATCTCCCGCATTTACATTGGCCGTATGGAAATGCTATTGGATCCACATGTGTTTCCTCCTCAACAATTCCTTATGTCAGATGTTTATTTGGAGTCATTTCATTACCACATCAGAGGGATTGCCAGTGATAAGGGACTGAAAATTTTAGAACAACCAAAAACAAAAATTAAGCAGAAACGAAGAAATAATTCATGAGTACCAAAGTAAAACTACTCTTGATGGTTCTTGTTGTCATTTACAACAACCTATCAGGTCAGCAGAAGCTATCGCTGATCAAAGCGCAAGAGTTCGCAACAAAAAACGCCAACAGCGTCACACAAGCTTTGTATGATGAACAATTGGCCAAACTACAAGCAGACCAATTGCTGGCCATGGGATTGCCACAGTTGAATGGCTCCGTGCAGTATCAAAACTTTATTGACCTTCCTACGTCTGTTATTCCAGCAGGAATATTTGGACCTACGGAAACAAAAGTAAAATTTGGGGTTCCCCATCAGATGACTGCTGGGGTAAGCGGCTCGCAATTGCTCTTTGACGGTTCTTGGTTGGTAGGACTTCAAGCTTCTAGAGAATACGCAAAATTAACCAATACACAAGTCAAAAAATCGACATTTCTCATCAAGCATGAAGTAGCCCAAGCTTATCACTTGGCTGTTATCGCTAAGGAAAGTATTGTATTATTAAACAACGGAAAAATTCTGATCGAAAAATCTTTGTTGGATACAAAAGCTTTGTACAAAGAAGGTTTTCTTGAAGAGCAGAATGTTGATCAATTGCAATTGACTTTGAATGATTGGGTAGCGCGAGGTGTTGTTGCGGAAGCCAATGCAAAACTCACACTGGATCTTCTAAAATTCAAAATGGGAATGCCCATTCAAACAGAAATTGAATTAGAAGACAACAGTGAAAGCTTGGCAACATCTGCCAATGAGGCGCTATTATCTTCACCCTTAAGTATTGAAGGGAATCTAGACGTTCAATTGGCCAATCAGGCATTGGGACTACAAACCCTCAATTTGAAAAACAAAAAAGCAGCAGCCTTGCCCAATTTGGCGGCATTCTATAATTTACAGACCCAAGCGTTACGTCAAGAATTTAACTTTACCGATACCAAAAAACAATGGTATCCCATACAATTGTGGGGGGTACAAATGAATATTCCTTTGTTGTCCGGTGGCATGCGTTACAAATCCATTCAATACGCCAACCTGGAAGTAGAGAAATCTAAATCCATTGCCACCTTGGCCAGAGAAGGGGCATTGCTTTCCTTTAACAGCGCAAAGACCAACTACATGTCTTCCTTGGCCACCACCAAAAACAACAAAGCCAGTTTGGAATTGGCCGAGAAAATATTCACCAGAACCAACGAGAAATACAAAGAAGGATTGGTGTCCAGCTTTGAATTGACACAAGCCAACAATCAAGTATTGCAAGCACAAGGAAACTATGTTCAATCCTTGCTTCAATTGTTAAACACAAAAGATGAACTTCAAAAAGCCCTCAATCAATAATATCATGAAAAAGTATTTTTCTCTGGTTGTAATATCAACCATAATCCTAGCTGCTTGTGGCACCAAAGATCCCCAAGCGCAATTGGAAGCATTAAAAGCAGAACGCTCCGCATTGGACGTGAAAATTCAAGAATTGGAGGCGCAATTGGCGCAAAGCGGCGGTGTTGAAGTCAAGTCCAAGGAAGTGCTAACCACTACCATGTCACCAACTGTTTTCAGACATTACATCGATGTGCAAGGAGTTGTTGATGCAGAGTCTCAAGCAGCAGTGCAACCGCAAATGCCTGGGGTAGTGACTAAAATTTATGTGACAGAAGGGCAAACCGTGAATAAAGGGCAACTGTTAGGCGAAACAGATAACAGTGTAATGAGTGCGCAATTGAATGCGCTTCAACCACAATTGACTTTGGCAACAGATGTTTTTAATCGTCAAAAAAGACTATGGGACCAAAAGATTGGATCTGAATTGCAATTCTTGCAAGCCAAGACCAACAAAGAGGCCATTGAGAAACAAATTAGCGCCATCCAAGAGCAAATCAACATGACCAAAATTACAGCACCCCTTGGTGGGGTTGTTGATCACATTGGGGCAAAGATTGGTCAATATGCAGCACCCGGCATGCCTGATCCAGCATTCCGCGTAATCAACTCAAGCAAGATGAAAGTCAAGGCCGAATTTGCAGAATCGTATGCATCAACCGTAAAAAATGGAGATGATGTAGAGCTTTACTTCCCTGATATCAATGAGACCATTCAAAGTAGAACTTCTTACGTTGCGCGTTTCATCAACCCAATGACACGTACCTTCATTGTAGAATCCAATATCTCCGGTGACGGTAATAAATACCGACCCAACATGGTGGCCGTTTTGAAAGTAGTGGATTACAAAAATGACACTGCATTTGTATTGCCCATTAACGCCCTATTGAGCTCCGGTAATGAAACATACGTGTACAAAGTTGGTAAAAAAGACAATAAAAAAATAGCTGTGAAAACAGTAATCACAACAGGAAAAACCTACAGTGGCATGGCAGAAATTACATCAGGACTTTCTTCCGGTGACGAGGTAATCACTACAGGCCAATTCAACATTGTAGATGGCTCTTTCATCAAATAATTAAGGAAGAATTATGTTAGAAAAATTCAAAGAGTTCAAACCCTCTAGTTGGGCAATTGACAACAAAACGACCATCTACCTGCTCACGATATTCATTACGTTGGCTGGTATTTTGTCCTACCAAAGTATTCCCAAAGAACAATTCCCTGACATCGTTATTCCAACGATTTACGTCTCCACAGTTTATCCAGGAACTTCACCTGAAGACATGGAAAACTTGGTCACCAAGCCATTGGAAAAACAAATGAAGAGCATCGCTGGTGTCAAAAAAGTTACCAGCAATTCCATTCAAGATTTCAGCAATGTTATCATAGAATTCAATACAAGTGTTGATGTCCCAATAGCCAAGCAAAAGGTAAAAGACGCTGTAGACAAGGCAAAGAAAGACTTGCCCAACAATCTACCAGCAGATCCGAACGTGATGGAAGTTGAGTTCTCTGAAATGCCCATTCTTTTTGTGAACATCGCAGGGAACTATAGCCTCGCTGATTTAAAAACCTACGCAGAAGATCTACAAGAAAAAATTGAAGGTCTAAGAGAGATTACACGTGTAGACATTGTAGGTGCATTGGATAGAGAGATCCAAATTGATGTGGACATCTATAAAATGCAAGCTTCTAAATTCACCATGGGAGATATAGAGCGTGCTATCATGTATGAGAACATGACCATCTCCGGTGGCGGAGTTAACATGGGTAATGTGAAGCGCTCACTCTCAGTCAGTGGAGAATTTAAGAACGTGGATGAAATTAGAAATTTGGTTGTGAGTTCTCAATCAGGATCCAAAGTTTACCTGAAAGACATTGCAGATGTACGCGATGGATTCAAAGAGCAGGAGAGTTATGGTAGATTGGACAAAAAGAACGTCATCACATTGAACGTTATCAAGCGCGGCGGCGAGAACTTGATTGATGCATCGGATAAAATCAACGACATTCTTGCTGAAATGAAAGAGAGCAAATTGCCCAAAGATTTGTCTGTCGTTATCACAGGAGATCAAAGCCGAACTACTCGCGTTACACTTCATGATTTGATCAATACCATCATCATTGGTTTCATTTTGGTGACCATCATTTTGATGTTTTTCATGGGGGTAACCAATGCCATTTTTGTAGGACTTTCTGTTCCACTTTCCATGTTTATTGCATTCTTAATTCTTCCAGGAATTGACTTTACCATGAACATGATTGTACTGTTCAGTTTCTTGTTGGGATTGGGTATTGTGGTGGATGACGCTATTGTTGTCATTGAAAACACCCACCGCATTTTTGACAATGGCAAAGTTCCCATTAAAGTGGCTGCAAAGAAGGCGGCAGGAGAAATTTTTCTACCTGTATTAAGTGGAACAGCTACTACCCTAGCGCCCTTTGTACCATTGGCTTTTTGGGGTGGCGTGATAGGAAAATTCATGCACTATTTGCCCATTACTTTGATCATTACCTTGACTGCATCTTTGGTTGTGGCCTACATCATCAATCCAGTATTTGCAGTGGATTTCATGAAACCGCATGATGAGCACCAAAACAAACCCAAATGGAACAAAGGACTCAAAATCACAACGGTTGTATTTTTAGCATTGGCAACACTTTTTTACATCAGCGGAAGTTTTGGAATGGGTAATTTCACCATTACCTTATTGCTTGTCTATTTGCTTTTCAAATTTGTATTGGAAAATGCCATTCTCGTTTTCCAAGGAAAAACATGGCCCAAAGTACAAACGCGCTATGCCAATTTCTTGAATTGGGCGTTGGCCCGACCAAAAACCATATTGTTTAGCACACTTGCATTATTGGTGTTGTCTTTTATGGTAACCGGATTGCGTCAGCCCAAGGTGGTTTTCTTTCCAAAAGCTGACCCCAACTTTGTCTATGTCTATGCGACGCTGCCCGTGGGTACCAGCGCCAGAGCAACAGATAGCGTTGCGCACATTATTGAAGAAAAAGTGTACAAGGTTATTGGAGATAACAATCCATTGGTAGAAAGCATTATTACCAACGTAGCCATTGGGGCCAATGAGAGCCAGGAAGACCGTGCGCCATACTCGCACAAAGCAAAAGTAGGCATTGGATTTGTTGAATTTGCCATGAGAAATGGCCAATCCACCACAGCCATTTTGGACCAAGTTCGTGCTGAGGTAAAGGGAATTCCGGGAGTTCAGATTGCTGTTGATCAGGAGCAGAGCGGCCCACCCACTGCCAAGCCCATCAGCATTGAAATCAATGGTGAAGAATTCGACGACTTGATTTTGGCGAGCATGCGCATGAAAGATTTCTTGGATGCCGCGCAGATTCCTGGTGTAGAAGAATTGAAAACAGATTTGCAATTGAACAAGCCTGAGATTAAGATTAAAATTGATCGTGAGCGCGCCAATCGTGAAGGTATATCCATGGGGCAAATTGGTAGTGAAATAAGAAAGGCTGTTTTTGGATTGGACAATCCATCCAAGTTCAGAGATGGCTCTGACGAGTATCCGATTCAAGTAAGATACAAGAAGGATCAACGCAATGACATTGAGGCCTTGCGCAATTTGATCATCACTTACCGCGACATGAACATGGGCGGAATGATTAGACAGGTTCCTTTGTCTGCTTTTGCTGACGTAGAATACACAAGTACCTATGCCGGTATTAAGCGCAAAAATCAAAAGCGTGTTGTTACATTGGAATCAAACGTTTTGACAGGATACAACCCAAATGAAGTAGTAGGAAAAATTCAAGCCAAAGCAGCTCAATTTACCGACCTACCCAATGGAGTTAAAGTGAACCTTGCAGGAGAGCAAGAAGAACAGAAAGAGACAGCTGCCTTCTTGGGATCGGCATTGATGATTTCATTGGCCCTGATTGTATTAATCCTGATCATGCAGTTCAATTCCATTGGACGCACCGTCATTATCCTATCAGAGATTATCTTCTCAGTGATTGGTGTATTGTTGGGATTGGCTATTTTCAACATGGACATTGTCATCGTCATGACCGGAGTTGGAATTGTGGCATTGGCCGGTATTGTGGTGCGCAATGGAATTTTGTTGGTGGAGTTCACCGATATCTTGCGCGAGCAGGGAATGGAATTGCGCGCGGCGGTGATTGAGGCAGGTCGCGTAAGAATGACACCCGTATTGCTTACCGCAACCGCCACTATTTTGGGCATGATTCCTTTGGCCATTGGTCTAAACGTTGACTTTGTCACACTATTCACCGAATTGGATCCAAAAATTCACTTTGGAGGAGACAGTGTGGCCTTCTGGAAGCCGTTGTCTTGGACCATTGTATTTGGATTGAGCTTTGCCACCTTTATCACATTGATTGTCGTACCCGTGATGTACATGATGAGTGAGACTTGGAAGATGCAATTGAAAAATAGATTGAAAAAGAAAATTGAAGCATAATACAATTTGCGGAAATGAAAAAGGGCGGTCAAATGACCGCCCTTTTTGTAACTGAACTTTCTGAATTAGAAATGGAAATTGATCATCACCGCAGCTGGAGACATTCCAAATGCAGCGTTATCAGTATCAAT
>CAMCTV010000112.1 GCA_945878635.1 Chryseobacterium gleum
ATGCAAGATGCAACAGCCCAAATGGCGTTGTTGCAATTTATGCAAGCTGGCCGCAAGAAAGTGGCCGTGCCTTCTACAGTGCATTGTGATCACTTGATTCAAGCCAAAGTGGAGAGCAAGGCGGATTTAAGTGAAGCTGTCAATAAGAACAGCGAGGTGTACAACTTCCTTTCTTCGGTTTCGAATAAATATGGCATCGGCTTTTGGAAGCCAGGTGCAGGTATCATTCACCAAGTTGTATTGGAAAACTACGCGTTCCCAGGTGGAATGATGATCGGTACAGACTCTCACACGGTGAATGCTGGTGGTTTGGGAATGATTGCCATTGGTGTTGGCGGTGCTGATGCGATGGACGTGATGGCCGGAATGGCTTGGGAATTGAAGTTCCCGAAATTGATTGGTATCAAATTGACCGGTAAATTAAACGGTTGGTGTTCTGCCAAAGATGTGATTTTAAAAGTGGCTGGTATTCTTACTGTGAAAGGTGGAACAGGCTGCATCGTAGAATATTTTGGTGAAGGTGCGCAATCCTTGTCTTGTACAGGAAAAGGTACCATTTGCAACATGGGTGCTGAGATTGGCGCTACTACATCAACCTTCGGTTATGACGACAGCATGGAGCGTTACTTGCGTTCTACAAGTCGCGCTGAGGTGGCTGATTTGGCCAATGGTATTCGTGAGCATTTGACTGGTGATGTTGAGGTATATGCCAATCCAGAACAATATTTTGATCAAGTGATTGAAATCAACTTGGATGAATTGGAACCATACATCAATGGTCCATTTACGCCAGACTTGGCAACGCCTATTTCTCAAATGAAAGAGGCTGCGGCTAAGAATGATTGGCCAACGAAGGTTGAGGTAGGATTGATTGGTTCTTGTACCAACAGTTCTTACGAAGATATTTCTCGTTCAGCCAACTTGGCCAAGCAAGCCAATGATTTGGGCATCAAAGCCAAGGCGGAGTTTAGCATTACTCCAGGGTCCGAGTTGGTGCGTTACACCATCGAGCGCGATGGATTGACTGCCATCTTTGATCAGATGGGTGCTAAAGTTTTTGCCAATGCATGTGGACCATGTATCGGTATGTGGGCGCGTGTGGGTGCTGAGAAGAAAGAGCGCAATACCATTGTGCATTCATTCAACCGTAATTTCTCTGCACGTCAGGATGGCAATCCCAATACCATGGCCTTTGTTGCCTCTCCGGAGTTGACCACAGCTTTGGCCATTGCAGGAGATTTGACTTTTAATCCATTGACAGATACTTTGACCAATGAAAAAGGAGAGCAAGTGAAGTTGATGCCTCCAACAGGTGAGGAATTGCCAACCAAAGGTTTTGCAGTTGAGGATGCCGGTTACCAAGCACCTGCTGAAGATGGCAGTGGAGTAGAGGTGAGCGTGAGCGAAACATCAGATCGTTTGCAATTGTTGGATCCATTTGCTGAATGGAACGGAAGCAACATTGAGAACGCACGTGTATTGATCAAAGCCAAAGGCAAGTGTACCACCGACCACATTTCAATGGCCGGTAAGTGGTTAACTTACCGTGGTCACTTGGACAACATTGCCAACAATACTTTGATTGGAGCTACCAATTTCTTCAACGGAGAGCAAAACAATGTGAAGAACCAATTGACAGGTGAATATGCGGAAGTACCTACAGTTCAGCGTGCTTACAAAGCCGCAGGTATTTCTACTATTGTTGTAGGAGATATCAACTACGGTGAAGGTTCATCTCGTGAGCATGCCGCAATGCAACCTCGTCACTTGGGTGTGCGTGCTATCTTGGTGAAGAGTTTTGCGCGTATCCACGAAACCAATTTGAAGAAGCAAGGCATGTTGGCATTGACCTTTATCAATGAGGCGGATTACGATAAAATTCGTGAGAACGATCAAATTGATTTTGTTGATTTGACTTCTTTTGCTCCAGAAAAACCATTGACATTGAATTTGAAGCATGACGATGGTACAGCAGAGACCATTCAAGTAGGACACACCTACAATGCTCAGCAAATTGAGTGGTTCAAGGCCGGTGGTGCGTTGAATTTGATTCGTAAGAATTTGAACTAAATGACAAAATTGATTGAATAGAAAAAGCCTCCGAATTGGAGGCTTTTTTTATTTTGCTAAGCGGTGAATTTATAACCAATTCCCCTCACACTGTGAAAGTGCTCAGGGTGTTTGCTGTCCTTCTCAAAGTGTTTTCTGAAGTTGGTGATTAAGTTATCAATGGTGCGTGATGACGTGAAAATGTCATAGCCCCATACTTTATCCATGATTTCCTCTCTGCTTATGGCTTCACCCTCGCGGGCGATGAGCAACTTGAGGAGCATGATTTCTTTTTTGGATAAACGATGCGTTTCTCCACTGCGGTTGATGATTTCAAATGCGTCAAATTTTACAGTGCCTGATTGGAATGTGTATTCGCTGGATTCAGCTAGAGGCTTGACACCAGACTCTTTTTGAGCGATGAGATTTTTTGTCCTTAAAAGCAACTCTTCTAAATCAAATGGCTTGGGCAAATAATCATTTGCGCCAACCTTGAGCCCTTCAATTCGCTCTTTGCTGCTGCTTTTGGCAGAGATGAACATCAGTGGGGTTTTGTTTCCTTGAATGCGAATGGATTCACAAAAGGTTAATCCATCCATTCCGGGCAACATGATATCGGATATGATCAGATCAAAAGCCTGTTCCTGTGCAATTTGTAGCGCGCTGATGCCGTTGTTACATGATACAACCGTGTAGTTTTCCATCTCTAAATTCAATTGAATCAATTGATTGAGCTGGACCTCATCTTCGATCAGTAAAATTCTATACTTTTCCATGGTTGAGAACAAGTTGAGCTACGTTTTTACTGGCGCCTGGTCCTCCTAGCTTTTGAAGCAGGGCGTCTTGAATTTGCTGGGCCTTCTTATTTCCTTCAGGAGAAAGCAATTCTCTTAAAGCATTGGTCAAAGACGTGACGGTCATTTTTTCTTGAATCAACTCTTTGACTTCTTCTTTGTTTAAAATCAAATTGACCAATGAGATCCATTTGATTTTAACCAAGATTTTGGCCAAGAAGATGGATATGGGATTGGCTTTATAAGCAACTACGATGGGGCATCCGCGCAATGCAGCTTCTAAGGTGGCTGTTCCGCTGGCAATCAGTCCTGCTTTGGCATTGCGCATCAATTCAGGCGTCTGACCAAATTTTATTTGAATGTTATTGGGCCAAACCCCAATGACGTTGTCATAGTCGTTTTTATTCAATCCTGGCGCTCCTGCAATGATAAATTGTTCTGTTTCAAATTTGCCTGCCACTGAAACGAAAACGGGAAGTATTTTTTTTAATTCTTGTTTCCTGCTGCCGGGAGCCAAGAGAATAAAGTCGTGCGTTGGTGTTGTTGTATTTTGATTCAATGCCCAGTCATCAAGTAATGGGTGTCCAACGAAATGAGCAGTGTAATGGTGCTTGGCGTAAACTGCAGGTTCAAAAGGTAAAATGCAGTACATGGCATCGATGTATTTTTTGATGTCATTGACACGACCTTCCTTCCAAGCCCAAATAGTAGGGGAGATGTAATGGTGTGTTTCGATGCCATGTTCCTTAGCCCAAGGTGCCAATCTTAAATTAAAACCAGGGTAATCAATAAATATGATTTTGTCAGGTTGAAATTCAAGGATTTGTTCTTTGATTGAGGCAAAGTTTTGCTTGATGGTGCGCAGGTTTAAGAGCACTTCAACAAAACCCATAAAGGCCAATTCACGATAGTGCTTGAGTATTTTAACCCCAGCGCCTTCCATTTTCTCGCCACCCCATCCACGCATTTCAATTTGAGGATTGATCTCCTTTAATGCATTGGCCAGATGTCCGCCATGCAAATCACCAGAAGCTTCACCTGCGACCAAGAATATTTTCATTTCAATAAAAATAAAGGGCAACAGGAACGCTGCAAATCACTACATACAAAATACCTCTGCTGATTTGAAACCATTCTTTGCGGATGAAGTAGTAAAATAGTACAACGTCGACCAAAATTGAAACCGTAACCACTTTGTCTTGGTACATGGCAGTAACGCCATAGGCTAGATCATTGAAAAAGGTAGCAAGGTTGGTTGAAGTTCCCAAAGTGAAAACCAGTCCAAACAAAATAAAACCTACAGCTGCTCCAATGATGCCCAGCGCAATGCCATAAGGGACGGTGTCCCACTTGCTTTTAGAAACATTACTCATGATTCAGATCCCATTGTTGAAGATGCGGCAAAGTATGATAAGCGGTGAGATCAAATTGCACAGGGACTACAGAAACGTAGTTGTGTTTTAATGCAAATTCATCTGTGTCCTCACCTTTGTCTTTGACCATGAATTCTCCGGTCATCCAGTAGTATTTTTTTTGAAAAGGATCAATACGCTCTTTGAATTGTTCCATCCACATGCCTTGGGCTTGACGGCACATTTTGATACCATTGATTTCTGTTCCTTTTGGGATATTGACATTGAGACAAAGGTTTTCGGGCAGATGCTCATCGGCTAACATTTGCTTGGCCAAGTGAATGGCTACTTTTTGAGAGGCTGTAAAATCAGCGTCTAGGCTATAGTCTAGAAGTGAGAAGCCAATAGATGGAATGCCTTCCACGGCGCCTTCAATGGCGGCGGACATGGTACCGGAATAAATGACATTGATGGAAGAATTGGATCCATGATTCACGCCACTGACGATGAGGTCGGGTTTTCTGTCCAACAAGGTGTACAATGCAATCTTCACACAGTCAACAGGTGTTCCACTGCAGGAAAAGGCTTTTTTTGCATAAGGCACTTCAGCGTCATTGACGCGAATGGGATGGTGAATGGTCACCGCATGACCCATTCCGCTTTGGGGTTTGTCAGGTGCAACAACAACGACATCTCCCAAAGTGGACATGGCGAGTGTTAATGCGTGTATACCTTTGGCGGTGATGCCGTCGTCGTTGGTGACCAAAATCAATGGTCGATCTTTTCTATGCATGTTTCAAAACTAATAAGGATTTCTATCATCTTTGCAGGAAATCAAATGAGATTATGAACGCTTACATCGTAGAGGGTGTCAGAACACCAATAGGAAATTTTGCAGGAACTTTGGCCCCCGTGAGAACGGATGATTTGGCAGCGCATGTATTGAAAGCGCTGATTGAAAAACATGGCAACATCGATCCATCCATGATTGATGATGTCATCATGGGATGCGCCAATCAAGCGGGTGAGGACAATCGAAATGTAGCGCGCATGGCATTATTGCTGGCTGGTTACCCAGTGACCGTTCCCGGTGAAACTGTCAATCGTTTGTGCGCATCAGGAATGAATGCCATTGCGCATGCAGCTCGGGCTGTTCATTGCGGAGAAGGTGATGTGATGGTGGCGGGCGGAGTAGAGCACATGACCAGAGGACCTTGGGTTATTTCCAAGACCAGCAGCGCTTTTGGTAGAGATGCGCAGATGTTTGATAGCAGTTTTGGATGGCGCTTTGTTCATCCCAAAATGAAAGAGGATTATGGCGTGGAAGCCATGGGAGAAACGGCTGAAAATTTGGCAGAACAATTCAACATCTCAAGAGAAGACCAAGACGCTTTTGCATTGACATCGCAACACAAAGCAGCACGAGCGCAGCAGGAAGGAAGATGGGAGAAAGAGATTGTTCCTGTGGCTATTCCACAGAAAAAAGGTGAACCCAAGATTTTTTCGCAGGATGAATTCATCAAGTCCAATAGTTCGCTCGAAGTGTTGAATGGGTTAAAAGCGGCCTTCAGAAAGGGAGGCACGGTTACGGCAGGAAATGCATCAGGATTGAATGACGGGGCGGCAGCGTTGTTTGTCATGAATGACAACGGGTTAAAGAAGACAGGCGCTAAGCCATTGGCGCGAATAGTATCTACCGGAATCAGTGGCGTAGAGCCAAGAATCATGGGCATTGGTCCTGTGGAGGCCTCTAAGTTGGCATTGAAGAGAGCAGGATTGACCATGGACGACATGGATATTATTGAATTGAATGAAGCCTTTGCTGCACAAGTCTTGTCTTGCACGCGAGCATTGGGATTGGCGGATAGTGATCCAAGAATCAATGTCAATGGAGGAGCCATTGCATTGGGACATCCGCTGGGGATGAGCGGTGCGCGTATTGTGAACAGCGCGGCCATTGAATTGAATTTGCGACAAAAGAAATACGCTTTGTGCACGATGTGTATTGGCGTTGGACAGGGTTATGCCATGGTAATTGAGCGAGTATGATTTACGCCTTTAACGGATACATTCCGGTGGTGCATGAAACGAGCTTTGTGCATCCACAGGCAGTAGTAACGGGTAACGTTATTATTGGAAAAGATGTTTACATCGGTCCCGGAGCGGCCATTAGAGGGGATTGGGGAATGATTGTGATAGAGGATGGATGCAATGTCCAAGAGAATTGCACGATACATCAATTCCCAGGAGTCGCCATTACGTTGAAGGCGGGATCGCACATTGGTCATGGGGCTATCATTCATGGAGCCAATATTGGAAGAGATACATTGGTAGGGATGAATGCGGTGGTGATGGATCGATGTGAGATTGGCGATGA
>CAMCTV010000113.1 GCA_945878635.1 Chryseobacterium gleum
CATTGGTGCCCTGTGCAGGAATGCGGTAGGCTTGAACCAATAAAGGCAATTGATCTTTGACCTTGATAACGTCTCTGACTTCACCTTTGGGTTCCTCTTTGAAAGTAGGACGAACGATGTCCTTGCCTCTTGGAATCTCACCAAAATAGTTATCGATTAACTTCTTGATTTGCTCAGGATTAAAGTCACCAGCGATGCTCAATACGGCATTGTTGGGAACGTAATAGGTGTGATAGAAATCTACAAAGTCTTGGTCTTTGGCAGCGTTCAAATCATCCAAACTTCCGATGGGAGCCCATGCGTAGGTGTTGTTTTTGTATGCGCGCTTCAAAGTTTCAGGAAATAGATTTCCGTAAGGTTGATTGTCATATCGCTGGCGCTTTTCTTCTTTTACAACCTCACGTTGGGTTTCTATACCTTCTTTCTCCACTTTGGCGTGCATCATGCGCTCACTTTCCAACCACAAACCCAATTCCAATTGGTTGCTGGGCAATAAGTCATAATAAAATGTTCTGTCCTGAGAAGTGTTGGCATTCAATCCGCCACCTGCATTCTCTACATATTTGGCGTATTCACCGCGACCGATATTGTCAGATCCTTCAAACAATAAATGCTCAAAGAAGTGAGCCATACCAGTACGACCAACTTGTTCATTTTTGGAACCAACGTGATACAAAACGGTGACGGCGACAATGGGTGTGCTGTGGTCTTCATGCAAGATCACATGCAGACCATTTTTCAGATTGTATTCTGAAAATTTAATCTGTTGTGCCATCCCCAATTGACCGATGAAAGCAGCGGTCAAGAAAAGCAAAATTCTTTTTTTCATTGTTTAAGGATTATGTCCCAAAAATAGGTCACTAACCCTTTTCGACAATGTCAAAAGTTGCGAAATTGAATAAGAAGAATAACAATGCGTATGCTAAACCTTCTAGTGCCCACCTCCCTCTACAGCGGTGAGCTCAATCCCTTGTCTTTTGAGAATCTGAGCAACCTTGAATCCATAGAAAGCCAGGTAAGCAAAACACATGACACCTACCCAGTAGGAAGCCTGAATTCCGATGCTCGGCATCTCCGCTAAGGCGCCTTGGGTAACACTGATAAAACCTCCTCCCATGATCATCATAATCAAGTAGCCTGAACCTTGGTTGGTTTGATGTCCCAATCCTGAAATGGCAAGCGTATAAATGCACGGCCAAAGTGTGCTGCAGAATAAACCAACACTGATGAAGGCATAGGCACTGACCATACCTGTTCCGTAGATACCGATTAACAATGAACCAATGCCCAGCAATGAGTAGATCAACAATTGGCGTGATGGGTTTCCTTGGCTAAGAAAATCACCCACAATTAAAATAAGGATGATGCCTGCATATGGATAGAAAATGGTCAGTTCGTGACCGGCGAGGGCATTCACCAAAAGAAAAATACCAAATGCAGCGTATGGAAGCCCAATGCGGAACAACATTTTTTGCATGTTGTCTTTGGCAAATACTAGCCCGGCAGAAGTCCATCGTCCAATCATTAGACTTGCCCAAAACAATGAAACATACGGGGCGATGTGCTCCTCACTGATTTGCAATTTTTGCTTCATGAATTCAGGAAGGTTGGAGGCGGTAGAAACTTCTACTCCAACGTATACAAAGATGGCAATCATTCCCAACCACAGTTGAGGAAATCTAAAAACACTCTTATTGTCTTTTACATCAACTTCTTTTTGTTCCAATTGATCCGGAATAGAACTTTTTAAGAAGAAGTATGCGGCCAATAAAAAGGCCAAACCGAGAACCAAATAAGGAAATTTCACAGCGTTGACATCCATCGCTGTTTGGCTACCTACTTTACCAAATATCGCAAATGCCACAATGAGCGGACCAATGGTGGTTCCAATGTTGTTAATCCCACCAGCTAAACTGAGCCTTTGACTACCTTGTTCTGGATTACCCAGTATAATGGCCAATGGATTGGCAACAGTCTGTTGCAATGAAAAGCCCAAACCAACAATGAACAATCCTGTAATGAATATGGCAAAAGTTACATTTTTATCGGATTTGAATTCCGCCTTGGCGCGTTCTTCTGTCATGGCATTGGCTTCCGCATATTCAGTGGTAAGTTGACCTTGCGCCATCATGTTCATGCGTAAATAGTAATCAGTTAATTTGGATTGATACGTTTGTTCAGCTTTTACATAGTATTGCGCTGCGGGATAGAACAATCCAGTTCCTAATGCACTAATGGCCAATCCCAATGCCAATCCTTTGCGGTAGCCAATGGATTCCAAAATGTCTTTTTTACGGAGCTTGGATATCACAATGTAAGCGATAGATCCTATGGTATAGGCTACATAGAAAGCAAAGGATACCATCTGAGATTGAATTTGATCCAAGTCCAATACCTTTTTAAATACTGGAATCAAAATGTCATTTCCTGCAGCTACAAAGCCCCAAAAGAAAAATACCAAAATCAATGCTGAGAACGCCTTTTTTTGTTGTGAATTCATTACCTTGCTAATTAATCGGTTAAGAGATGCAATATAGAATTTTTTTTCAGATTTTACTCGTATCATTTTTACTTATTGTAAAAAGTGCAATTTCTCAAACCGTCCATTCAAAAGACAAATGGGGTGATGAAGTGGTTTTTGTAGACGGAGCCGTGCTTATGACCAAAGACAGATGGGGACAGCCCTTGTATTATTTGGATGGGCAAACGCTGAAAGCAAAAGACAAGTGGGGTGAGCCTTTATTTTATTTCGAATCTATTCCAGAAAAGTGGGTCATCATTTGCTTAATCCAATGAGAAATATCGGACTTGTTTTTTTAGTAATGTTGTCTTCATGCACAACGCCAGAAGTTTTTTTTGAAAATCTAGAAGGTTGTTGGTGCGGACCTTCTTCGGGTGAAGCAGAGGTCTGCGAAACTTGGGAAAGGACAGCAAAAGTTTTCCAAGGAAAAGGAGAATGGATTGAAGATAGGGAACGTGTTGTTACTGAAAAAATGAACGTGTTACACACGGATAGTGGTGACTATTATGTAGCGCATCCCATAGGCGCTCAGTATCCTACATCCTTTAAAATCGAGGAGATGTCGGAGTCTCAATTGAGGGCCGTTAATAGAAGACATGATTTTCCGCAAGTGATTCAATATCGTCTGTCCAATGACACTGTTTTTATTCAGTTAGAAGGAGTGGACATGAATGAGGAGCCTACAACAGAGGAGTATTTTTTAATTAAGAAATCTTAAACATTGGGATTAAGATTCATCTTCTCCGCATAGTATTCACAAAAATCTTTCATGGTAGCCGCCATGCGGGTATCACCTGTTGATCTCTCAAAACTATCTGATAAGGTGAGCAGGGTTTGGTGAACAAAAAATTTCATTTCATCTACAGTCATTTCCTTGGTCCAAAGGTCGATGCGCATGGTGTTCTTTTCATGTTTATCCCAGAAACCCAAAATCATGGCTTTGGCTTCACGTTGTTCACCTGCATCAGTAGCTTCCCATTGGATTTTTTCTGCTACCTTGTTGTTATCTAATTCAATTTGTATGTTGATGGATGATTGACTCATTTTGTTTAAAGTTCAGGTTTGTAAGCGCTGAGTATTTTTTGATTGTTTCTTTCTTTCCACAATTGCTCCAAAGTTACATTGGGATTTTTGATCATGTAGGCAGAAACTATTTTCCATCCCATCCACAAGCCCAATTGAGGACTAGCATTTGAAGGAAGGTTGCCTGCATTGGTAAAGGGAGCTTCATTGAACCACTTGGCAATTTCTTCTTTTTTCGTTCCAAAAAGAACGTCTTGTCGCGCAATTTCTTTCCAAATGTTGAGTTCATTCTCATTGGCCCAATCCCATTCTTTTTTGCTCCACATTAGGTGCGTTGAATCTGCTGTTTCTGGTTGAACAATTCCCAATGCATACATGATTTTTCCGGAGTAAATCATTGAGCTTAGAAAGTCGTTTTTTTCAGGAGGAATGGAATCGTAGTGGTCATAACTAAACGACAACCAATTGAATAGGGCATTGGAACACAAATAGCGCGCATCCATGTTGAATCGTTTGTAATTGGGGAAGCGTTCAGGTGGGAATTCATTTACCAACGGATGGGGATAGATGTAGTAGTCCAAACCAATGAACAAGTTATTACTGATCGCAAATGAAGCTGCGGCCAATCCAGCATTCATCCAAATGAGGTTGGGGTTTTCTTCTCTGGGTAAAAGGACTTTTAATCTGGCAAAGGATTCAGCCAGTTGTTTTTCATAGTCCTTTATTTTTTCTGGACCATGGGTTTCTATTGATGCGTTTTGAAGGTCACGCATGTCCTTGAACTGCGCAAACCGCTGAAGTGTTTGCCAAGTGCTTGAGTCAGAGGCTTTGCCCATTCCCATGATTTGTTCCAAGTAGGCAGTGAAAACAACTTCAGGCAATTGCTCAATTTGATTTCTGAAATCTTTTTTATCGGCATTATTAAAAACCATTTCATCCAACCGATAAGATTGGAGTGGAGTGACGACAAGTTGATTCTCAATTTGCTCTTGGCGAGGATCTTTGGTTTGATGATTACACCCACCACATCCCGAAAGGAGGAGCAACAAGTTTGTGTATAAAAAACATTGGCGAATCAGAAATTTCATCATTAGATTTGAACGAATAACACTGCAAGATTAACTAAAATACATTGATGATGAAAAAAATCGTTTTCTTGATAATGGGACTGGCCATGATAAATATGGTTTCTGCTCAAGACAAATCTTTTAAAATAGGAATCAAATTGTCACCTGCCGTTGGGTTTTTGAAAACAGATGTTGGGGATATCTCTACCAATGGTCGTCCATTGCGCTTTGGTTACGGATTAATCTTTGACCGCATGTTTTCAGAGAACTATGCTTTGGGTTTTGGCTTGAACATGGTAGAATTTGGAGGACATGCTGAATACACACGCTTGTATTCAGAATCAGGATCGACACCGACTGTTCAATATGTAAAGCGCAATTACAGCAAGGTGAAATATGTTGAAATGCCACTGACTTTGAAATTGCGTACTGCCATGATTGGTAAGATGATTTATTGGGGGCAATTTGGTATTGGATTGGGTTATTTGTTTTCAGGATATGCGGATGAGGAATCCAGAGCTGACTATGTTTTGTCAGATATTGATCCATCGAGTGCTGAGAACGAGGTATACGTTCCTTCTAATGGTGCAAAGAGTTTTGATGATAAGCTCGATATTAAAAATGATCTGAATCCCATTCGCGCCAGCATGATTATCGCGGCTGGCGCTGAGTATCCTATTTCCGGTTCAACGTTTTTGTCCTATGGAATCACATACAATGGAGGTTTGTTGAGTATGTATGGGGCGGGTGATGAAGTAGTAAAATACAAAGACGGCGGTGTGGCTTTCAATAATGACAACAAGTCACCAGTATTTGTTGACAAGAAGATTTTATTGAATCAGGTTCAATTGAATGTCGGGATTATCTTTTAATGCAACACGATAACATTATCCGATACATCGTTGAGTGGCTTCAGGGGTACTTGAAGTCATCTGGCCAAAGTGGTTTTGTGGTGGGCATCAGCGGCGGTATAGATTCCGCATTGACGTCAACCCTATGCGCGATGACGGGAGCACCTACTTTGTGTTTGGAGTTGCCCATTCATCAGCCTGCCAATCAAGTTTCTCGTGCATTGAATCACATGGCGCAATTGCAATCTCGTTTTAAGAATTGCAAGGGAATGACAGTTCCGCTGACTGAAGTTTTTGAAACAATGACAGGCACATGGTCTAAAATAGAAGAAGGACAATTGCAGCACTTGGCTTTGGCAAATACCCGAGCCCGTTTGCGGATGACTACTTTGTATTATTATGCCGGCATTCACCGTTCATTGGTGGCGGGAACTGGAAATAAAGTAGAAGATTTTGGCGTTGGCTTCTATACCAAATACGGAGATGGCGGTGTGGATTTGTCGCCAATAGCGGGATTAAAGAAAACAGAGGTGTATGAACTGGCAAGGCATGTAGGCGTTGAAGAAGATATTTTGATAGCGCCACCAACAGATGGGCTTTGGCAAGATGATCGATCCGATGAAGACCAAATGGGCGCCACCTATCCTGAGCTGGAATGGGCCATGGATTGGTTATCCAACCATGGATTAAAGAATGATAATAAATGGATTAAGCCTGAGTATTTTCTTTGGAATGCTCTTTTGCAAAGACAGCAAGAGGTATTGACCATCTACATGCGTTTGCACAATAACAATCAACACAAAATGATCCCCATCCCGGTGTGTGAGATCCCCCAAGATTGGTTGTAATCAAATGCGAA
>CAMCTV010000114.1 GCA_945878635.1 Chryseobacterium gleum
GAGGAAAGTGTGCGCCGAGCCATGGCCATTCAGTTGATCATCAACCGCGAGTTGGGATTGGCCAAGAATGAAAATCCATTGCAAGGTTCATTCATCATAGAGGAGTTGACAGATTTGGTAGAAGAAGCCGTATTGAGTGAGTTTGACCACATCACAGAGCGAGGCGGTGTATTGGGAGCCATGGAAACCATGTACCAGCGCAGCAAGATTCAAGAAGAGTCGATGCATTATGAAATGCTGAAACACACCGGAGAGTATCCCATCATTGGGGTCAATACCTTCTTGAGTTCCAAGGGATCGCCCACCGTAGTGCCAGGAGAGATTATCCGTGCGACAAGTGAAGAGAGGGAGTATCAGATACAAATGTTGGAGCAATTGCACCAGATGAGTCCGGATAAGATGAGTGAGAGTTTGAAGGAAATCAGACATGCGGCGATTCAAAATGAGAACCTGTTTGATGTACTAATGCGTGCCACCAAGTATTGTTCTTTGGGACAACTCACCCAGAGCATGTTTGAGGTGGGCGGACAGTACAGGAGAAATATGTAGGCATCCTAGATCTGAAAAAAACCATGAAAAGCAAATGGATTTGGATTGCGATGCTCATGGCGGGTTCTTTTGGGATGGGCTTTGTGGCACACCGATACTTGAATACGACACCAGTATCCAACGGGGATTTTAAGCGGGTAACAGGCATAGGAGGAATATTCTTCAAGTGCAAGGATCCCAAGATGATTCGTGCCTGGTACCAGGATCATTTGGGATTGAACACCAATCCTTACGGTGCCGTGTTTGAGTGGAGACAGGGAGCGGATACTACGCAGAAAGGCTTTACCCAATGGAGTCCATTTGGGGAGAAGACACAATATTTTGCGCCGTCCACCAAGGAGTTCATGATCAATTACCGTGTAGCGCATTTAGAAAAATTGGTAGCTGCACTCAAAGCTGAGGGAGTCACCATCACCGATACCATGGAGGTTTATGATTACGGAAAGTTCATCCACATCATGGATCCAGAGGGCAATAAAATAGAATTGTGGGAGCCCAATGACAAAGTCTATGACCAGATGGGCAAGGACATGAAAATGCCTACGACGAAGTGAAAACTAAAAATTCCGCTGCCTCACCGGTGGCTTGTACATCTTGGTATCACTGGAGGAGAAAAGGCTGATGTCAATGTTGGAATACAACTTCCATTTGCCCTTCTCCCATTGATACAAGTCGTAAGTGCCATCCGGTCCGTAATCTGCAAAGATTCCCTCCATCATTGAACTTTTTGGTGACAAATGATCCATGACAATGCACTTCTTCTTGGGGTAATATTTGAACGATGCACTCACCTCATCGGCATACTGAAACATCAATCGTTTTTTCATTCCTGTTCCTGTTTCAAACAATCCCTCACCAAAGCGCACATTGTCCTTGGCTGTTATTTTAATGACGTCCAAAACTTTGGCATTGGTCAAATTGTCTCGTCCATCCCAACCCATCAAAGTATAGGTATCACACTTCTTATTACCACGCCCTTTGTAATGAGGAATAATTTCATAATACAAAGCAGCAGGCCAAGATTGTGCGTCCAAATAGCGCGTTTCAAACTTATCCAAGTCCCGCATGTTGTCTTTTAAAACCACCGCGTAAAATGTCTTTTCTTCATCGTTCCAAATCCATACAACACCAAAATAAACATGATCCCCATTTTGCAAAGGCGCATTCCAATTGATGATGCGCAAACGCCCATCGGAAGAAGTTAATCTGCAAAACTTCCATTGATTAAAAGGATGATTAAATGCTTCTGCGTTTGCTGGCAATTTGGACAAACTATCCATCATCTGTTGCGCATAGCGCAATGTTTGCTCGTCATACTTGGACTGTGCCAAAGAATCGTGCAGCGCAGCTACACTGCGCTCTATTCTTGAAACAATGGCATCCACAGGGCTAGCGACTGCGCTTTGTATCCAAATACAACCCAAAAACAGCAATAAAAAACAACTAATTCTCTTCATTGTCCAACTTAGCTTTCATTTTTTCTTTAAATGTCCATCCTATGGTCTTTGCCCGCAATTTGGCTTTTTCAGCAACTTCACCGTCAAACAAATCTTCCACCGTTGCCACAAACAAATTGACCCAGTGATCAAACAATGGAGGAGCAATCCGCATATTGGCGTGAGCATCCCAAACTTGCGTCGTATACCCTGCGATATCCAACAAAGCAAAATTCCAAAAAGCTATCATCTTGGGACGATGAGTAGGATAATCGACATGGGCAAAAAACGGCGCCAAAACCCCATCTTGAAACACCTTGTCGTAAAAGGCATCCACCAAAATGGCCACATCGTTTTCTGTTTCATTATCTCGTTTCTTCATCTCCTCATCCCTCCATCACCTCATTTCTTCTTAACCCTATAAACTACACCCACTTGCCCACCCCACCAGGCTTGTCGAAAATTCCAATTGGCGTTGGCCATGAGCGAAGCGCCCCAATGCTTTCCAAACATCCAACCCAACTCAAGCTGACCGGGAATACCCATATTGAATTTGTTGTTTAGTTCAACTTGAATGTCACTTTGCGGGACAAAATCCCAATATCGTCTATTGTTCAATGACATTCCCACTGCAGTGGCAATCCACCATGGCTTGCGTTTTCCCTGCCAACATTCTCCAAACATCAAAGCCAATTCAATGGTGGTATTTTTGTTTGCAATGGTATCATTGGGGTTATTGCCCAGCTCTCGAATGATACCGAATCTGCTGACAGAAAGAACTGATTCACTTCTAAAGGATCGGGTATAATTGAATTGACCGGATTGAAAATCTGCCGAGCTCACGCCAACACCCCCACCATGCCAAACCATACCAGACATGGGGTTGAGTTCATATTGAGCATTCTGTTTTATGCTCAAGATAAACATTAAACACAGAAAAGAATATTTGAGCCATGTCTGACACATAAAACAAATTTAGGAACATGAACGATCAAAAAGCATCAAGATTGTATTCTTCATTCAACGCTCAAATGTTAGTGAGTATTTGGCTTATCTCAAGATTTATTTTTTTTAATTAGTTGCCCAACTTATATTTGCAACCTTAAAATCAATTGTTAATCGGGTTTCGTACCCAAAAAACAAAAACTATGTCAGTAAAAATTCGTCTTCAAAGACACGGTAAGAAAGGAAAACCTTTCTTCCACATCGTAGCTGCAGACGCTCGTTCACCACGTGATGGTAAGTTCATCGAGCGCATCGGAAGCTACAATCCTAACACCAACCCAGCTACCATTGACTTGGACAATGCCAAAGCATTATCTTGGTTGCAAAATGGTGCGCAACCCACTGAGACCGCTCGTGCTATTCTTAGCTACCGCGGAGTATTGTACCGCTTGCACTTGCAAAAAGGAGTATTGAAAGGTGCATTGACTCAAGAAGAAGCGGACAATCGTTGGGCTGATTGGAACAACGGAAAAGAATCTAAAATTCAATCTAAGCGTGATGGTTTAGCGCAAGCCAAAGCATCTGCTGACAATGAAACATTGAAGCGTGAGCGTGCTGTAAATGAGGCTCGTCTTCAAGCTATCTCTCAAGCCGCAGCTGAAGCTGCTGCTGCAGAAGTGGTAGAAGAAGTAGTAGAAGAAGCCCCGGCGGCAGTGGAAACAGTTGAAACAACTGAAGAAGCTCCTACAGCTCCAGCGGCAGCAGAAACAGTTGAAACAACTGAAGACGCTCCGGCAGCTGAAGCGGCAGCACCATCAGAAGAGGCTCCTGCTGAAAATGCAGGTGAATAATCTTCATCAACCCATTAAAGCCGACCATTGTGTCGGCTTTTTTTATTTTTGCTAACATGGAAATCAAAGACCTTCACCCTCTGGGTAAAATCACCAAACTGCACGGCTACAAAGGCGAGTTTACCGTTTGGATCAACTCCTCATCCCCATTTGATTATGTGGACTTGGAATCGCTTTTCCTCTACCAAAAAGGACGCATTTCACCTTTCATTATCGAGGATTTGGGACGAAAAACCAATACGACTTTGCGGATGAAATTAGAGGGCATCAACAGTGAAGCGGAAGCATTGCCATGGGTCAAGGCAGAGATCTACATCAAACCTGAAGAGGTCAGTGAAACTGATCAAATGCGCGACAATATCCGCGGCTGGATTGGCTTTCGCGTATTTACTGAAGACAAAGAACCATTGGGTGTTTTGGCCGAAGTCAATGATTCAGGGGTCAATCCCATGATGGAAATTGACCGCGATGGACAAACCATATACGTTCCGCTTCAACCTACCTTTATTGCTGAAATCAAAGAAGAAGACCACCACATTTTCCTGAGCCTGCCTCCCGGACTGTTGGAACTTTACGAAAAATAAAGGCGATTAAAGCCTATCTTTGCGGCCGCTTAAAATCAATATTCTGTGTTAACGGTCAGCAACATTTCTCTGCGCTATGGAAAGCGCACCCTATTTGAAGAAGTCAATCTAAAATTTTCTTCAGGCAATTGTTATGGTGTCATCGGTGCCAATGGTGCCGGTAAATCTACCTTCCTAAAAATTTTAGCAGGAGAAATTGAAACCACCACGGGCAATGTATCCATGACCCCCGGTGAGCGCATGAGCGTTTTAAAGCAGAACCACTTTGAATTTGATGAAACACCAGTTTTGCAGACCGTTCTTTTGGGCAATTCCAAATTGTGGGAAGTGATGCAAGCCAAAGATGCTGTTTATGCCAAGCCTGATTTTAGTGAAGAGGACGGATTAAAGGCTGCGGAGTTGGAAGTTCTGTTTGCCGAAATGGATGGTTGGAATGCTGAGAGCGATGCAGCAAACATGTTGAGCGGTTTGGGCATTCACGAGAACAACCACCACAAATTGGTGAAAGAGTTGAGTGGAAAGGAAAAAGTACGTGTTCTCTTGGCACAAGCTTTATTTGGTAACCCAGATATTTTATTGCTCGATGAGCCCACCAATGACTTGGACGTGGAAACCATCAATTGGTTGGAAAACTTCTTAGCCGATTTTCAGAATACCGTCATTGTTGTATCGCATGACCGTCACTTCTTGGATGCGGTTTGTACGCACATCGTAGACATCGACTTTAGCAAAATCCAATTGTACACCGGTAACTATACCTTCTGGTATGAGTCCAGCCAATTGGCCTTGAGACAGCGTTCTGATCAGAACAAGAAGATGGAAGACAAGCGCAAAGAGTTGCAAGAATTCGTTGAGCGTTTCTCTGCCAATGCTTCCAAATCAAGACAAGCTACTTCGCGTAAAAAGCTGTTAGACAAATTGGTCATTGATCAAATTCAACCTTCGACCCGCAAATATCCAGGCATCATTTTCCGTCCTGAAAGAGATTGTGGTGATCAAATTTTACGTGTGGAGAATTTATCCAAGACCTCTCCTGAAGGTGCTTTGTTGTTCAAAAACATTGAGTTCACTTTGACCAAAGAAGACAAGGTTGCCATTTTGTCCAAAGACCATTTGGCCATTACGACATTGTTTGAAATCATCAACGGATTGGACACGCCGGATACCGGTGAATACAACTGGGGAAGCACCATCACCACTGCCTATTTGCCCAACAACAACTCTGCTTATTTCAATAGTGATGACAACTTGATTGATTGGTTGAGACAATATTCCAAGGATAAAGACGAAACCTATGTGCGCGGCTTTTTGGGTAAGATGTTGTTCAGTGGTGAAGAGGTGATGAAAAAATGTACCGTGTTGAGCGGAGGTGAAAAAGTACGTTGCATGATATCACGCATGATGTTGCAAAATGCCAATTGCTTGATGTTGGATGAGCCCACCAATCACTTGGACTTGGAAAGCATCACCGCCTTTAACAACGCCATGAAAGATTGGAAGCATGTTGCCATGTTCACCTCTCATGACCATACGTTTACAGAAACAGTAGCCAATCGCATTATCGAAATCACGCCCAAAGGAGTAATTGACAAGCGAATGAGCTATGACGAATATTTGGAAAATGATGAAGTAAAAACTTTGCGCGCCAAAATGTACGCCTAAAGATTTTATGCATTAAAAGACAACAGGGTCATCCAGGCCTCAGTGATGTGATTCTGATCCAATAATGTTGCTGCATGTTGATGAAGCGCTCTTTCCAGAGCCTGGCCGTCTTTCTCATGTTCCAAGAAAATATCGGACAATTCCGTGAGCTTGTATTCGTTTACTTCTGTTTCATTGGGCATGGATTCAACATTGCCCAATTGGCCCAGATGATTACCTGTCAGCACCTTTGACAATCGGATATCGGCAGGAATTTG
>CAMCTV010000115.1 GCA_945878635.1 Chryseobacterium gleum
TCTTTCAGTTGGTTCCAGTGTTTGTATTTGGCTTTGTATTCTTGTACACCCAATTGATTTTTAGCGACAAGGTCAATGATATCCAATTGGAAATGTCTTTGACCAATCAATGATTGCTCATGCTGTGAATGTATATCAATGAGTTGTTCTCCGGCCAATTTTAAGGTTTGCACAGAGACAGGCGTATCGTTGATGAAAGCCCTACTTTTACCGTTATTCAGTATCTCACGGCGTATTGTAGTTTGAGGTTCAAAATCCAAATCATGCTCTTCAAAGAATGCAACCCATGTAGGGTCCAAAGCGAAATGCGCTTCTATCACACATTTGCTTTCTCCGGAACGGATGAACTTGGTGTCTGCACGTTGTCCAAGCAATACACCGATGGCGCCAAGGAGAATAGATTTACCACTACCGGTCTCACCAGTAATGGCTGTGAAACCATCTTGGAAAACCAACTCGGCTTGGTCAATTAGTGCGAAATTTTGGACTTTAATGGATTGTAGCACTGTTTTTTTTCTAAAGGTAATGACGATTACAGAGGATGATTATTCGAAAACGCATATAAATTATGGCGCCATGATTCGCTCATACTTGGCGATGTTTCCGGGGTCAACCAATTTGCACAATTCATAAATGGGTTGCTTGATTTCATTCGGTGCAGGTTTGAAAACATTGATGATTTCATCAGCCTTTCCGTAAAAGAAAATCTGTAGATTGTAGGATGAAGGCCTAATTTTATGAATGGCCCTTAACCCCTCTAATGCTGAAGCCATGGTATTTCTTCCTTTTTCGATATCGAAATACAAAAGATCCAAACCTTGTCTGTGATAATTGTATAAGGCGTCTCGCAAAGGTTTGAAGGATTGCGAGAGTATGTTTTCAACGATCCAATACCTGTTTTGTTGGCCTTTCTGACTGGCTTTCCATCCATCTTCAGGTGCATTTTGCGCATTGGTTACGATGGTTTGACACATCAGAAAGTGCTCTGTTCCTCCTTCAGGAGCAAAAGAGTCATAATCCATGGCCAATATCAGATAAGCGTAATAGGCCAATACCGAAGTAAGGTTGTCTCTGTGTTGGTCCTGTGACCATTGCAAATTGGCATTGTCCTGATAACTGAAACCAAAGTTTTTATCATTGATGCTCAGCATGGTTGACTTGTAATCTGCATTGAATACAGGTCTGCTGCTGCTTACCTGAATGGAGCCTTGGAATTGTCTGCTGCTTACTTGTTGCTCAACCGTAATTTGAATGGAGCAATCAATGCGCTCTTTCGAATCCCAGCTGTCCTTGGTCCATTTTCTCGAATTCATGAACTCCTCAATTACACCCTCCATGGTCTTGAAAATTTCCGCATCTGTAGTAATGACGCGAGGAGGTATGATGGTGACATTGCAATTCAATTCTTGGGCTTGAATGAAGTGAGCACCTAGACTCAGAAAGAGTAATCCAATTAAAGTAAGTTGTCGCATATCGATTCAAGTATTTTTTGAGCCACTTTTGTTTTGTGCATGGGCTGAAGTGCAATAGAACGATTTTCTCCGAAATACATTGTGACAGTATTGTTGTCTCCTCCAAATCCGGCGTCTGCCGCTGTGGCATCATTGGCCACAATCATATCCATATTTTTTGCACTCATTTTAGCCAGCGCATTTTTTTCAAGGTTTTCAGTTTCTAGAGCAAATCCAATAACCAATTGATTTTCTGATTTTGTTTGTCCCAATGATAGTGCAATGTCTATTGTTGGTTTCAGGGCAATGCTCATGGCCTGACCTGATTTCTTTATTTTGTGATCTGATACAACATCTGGGGTGAAGTCAGCGACGGCAGCTGAAAGAATGGCGATGTCAATATCTGCAAAATGTTGAATCGCAGCTGCAGCCATCTCTGCTGCTGTGATGATATCGATTCTTTGGATATTGGGGTGCTGGCCATTCAAATGTGTTGGGCCTGAAATGAGAGTTACGTGTGCTCCCATTTCTGCTGCCCGCTCAGCCAAGGCGAATCCCATTTTTCCTGAACTATGATTGCTGATATAACGAACCGGATCAATGGGCTCTTGCGTTGGTCCTGCGGTAATGAGTACTTTTTTATTGAGCAATTTTTTATGGGGTGAGAAGTGCGCCAGTAGAACGCCAAAAATATCTTCAGGCTCTGCCATTCGGCCTTTTCCATCCAGGCCACTGGCCAGGCTTCCTTCTTGGGGGTCAATGATTACATGTCCTCTTTCAGACAATGTTTTGAGATTAGTTTGCGTACCTTCATGCAAGAACATGTCGTGGTCCATCGCAGGAGCAATAAATACTGGACAGCGAGCACTCATGTAAGTGGCCATTAAAAAGTTATCACAATGACCCGTGGTCATTTTGGCCAATGTATGTGCTGAACAAGGTGCAATGATGATGGCATCGGCCCACAAAGCCAAGTGGACGTGATTGACCCACTCACCGCTGTCTTTGTTTTCCGAAAAATCATTGGAAACTGGATTTCCTGTCAATGCCGCAAAAGTGAGGGGTTGTATAAAATTCAAAGCAGCATTGGTCATCATTACCTTGACCTCACATCCCGACTTTGTTAAAGCCCTAATCAGCATGGCCGTTTTGATACATGCAATGCTACCTGTGACGCCTACCAGTATTTTTTTTCCTTTCACGTTTCTAAAATAAAAAAAGATGGACCAAGCCATCTTTTAAATTTATCGACATTATATGGTATTAACCATTATTTTCTTCTGTGTCTGGGTATCTCCAATAAACCTCACCATCTACCAATTCTTGAATGGCAATGGATTGCGGCTTGGCCATGCGCTCATAATGCTTAGAGATTTCAATTTGCTCACGGTTCTCAAACACCTCTTCCAAGTTGTCTGTATTGGAACTGAATTCTTCCAATTTTTGACTCAACTCTTCTTTCATGTCCTTGCTCACTTGATTGGAACGCTTGGACAAAAGCACGATGGCTTCGAAAAGATTGCCATCTACTTTTTCAAACAATTTGTTGGCATCACGGGTTACCGTTGTCTTTTCTGCTGCTGTATTTTTAAACTTGCTCATGGTTATTACTTGGACAATTTTTCAATTTGATTCACACTCTTATCAAAATAGCTTTGGGCCTCTTTCAGCCAATTGCTCTCAGGATAAGCATTTGCAAAGTTAATATAAGATTCTGTAGTTGCGCGAAATCTTTCGATTTTCTTGCTGTCAATGCTGCCATCAGCCAACAAATAGCCACTTTTAACAATCAAATATTGTATTTCCTCTCGGTACTTGGATGTGGGGTATTCTGTTAGAAAATGTTTCAAGGCCAATGATGCAGCCTTGTATTTCTCTGTTTTGACGTACAATTTGGCTTTCTCGTAGGCTTTGATTTCCAACTTGGAATTCAATTCAGCAACTAAGATATTGGCTGAGTCTTTCAAGGTTGAATTGGGATAACGGTCTAAGAAATATTGAAAATCATCAATGGCCTGCTTCGTCTCTAGTTGATCCAAAGTATGCTCTGGACTCAAGTAGTAACTGCAATAGGCAGATTTGAACAAACATTCTTCAGCCTTGGGATGTCTTGGATAATTTTTGGCAAATGATTTTAAATAATATCCAGCCATGATGTAATCCTTGATGCACAATTGTGTAACAGCAAAATGATATTGAACATCTTCAGCAATTGAACTCCCTCTTGTAGGGCCTTGCAATTCATCCAATAATGGCAATGCTTTGTGGCACTCACCTTCATTGTAATATTTGACTGCGGCCTGGTATTTTTTATTCATGTCTTTTTCCTTCAATATCTTGCTGTATTCCGAGCAACCGCTCAAAACAATGATGGAAAGGGCACAAACAATGAAATTTTTCATGGACGACAAAGATAGGAAAGAGCCTGATATTTTGTTTTGTTAATTTACCCCAAGAAGTCGCGAAGAATAATACTAGCACTTATCGCATCGACAAGCCCTTTGTTTTCCCTTTTTTTCTTAGAAAGATCCATGCTTTGAATGGCTCTTGTTGCAATGGCGCTGGTGAACATTTCATTGACCCGATGAACCGGTGTGTTGGGAAATTTCAATTTCAGTTTTTCTTCAAATTTGGCTTGAATTGCGGTGGTGGTTGATGCATCTCCATTGAGGTATCGCGCCTCACCTAGGACAATGCCTTCCACTTTGTATTTTGAAAGATACTTTTGAACGAAATCAATGATTTCAGCAGTTGGGACGGTGGTAAGGGGTGATGCAATCATTTTTAGATCATCGGTTTCTGCGATTCCGCATTTTTTTTCACCGTAATCAATTGCTATCAGTCGTCCCATCTTGGCTTATTTTTGACCAAAATACGTTTAAATCATGATGCTTACAGAAATTAAATCAACCATTGAGTCTGCCTGGTCAGATCGTTCGCTTTTGCAACAGGTTGAGGTGGTGAAGGCCATTGAATGGGTGATAGAGGAGTTGGACAAGGGAAGTTTGCGTGTTGCAGAGCCTTTAGAGAATGGTGATTGGCAAGTCAATGAATGGGTTAAAAAAGCAGTGGTGATGTATTTCCCCATTCGCAAAATGGAAACCTTTGAGGCTGGGCCCATGGAGTTTCATGATAAGATGGCTTTGAAGAGAAATTATGCTGATTTGGGTGTTCGTGTTGTTCCTCATGCGGTCGCGCGATACGGGGCTTATTTGTCCAGTGGGGTAATCATGATGCCCAGTTACGTGAACATTGGTGCATATGTGGACAAAGGAACCATGGTCGATACTTGGGCCACTGTTGGTTCTTGTGCGCAAATTGGTAAGGATGTTCATCTCAGTGGTGGTGTGGGTATTGGTGGTGTGTTGGAACCGCTGCAAGCAGCACCTGTTATCATTGAGGACGGTTGCTTTATTGGTTCACGTTGTATTGTCGTTGAAGGAGTAAGGGTGAAAAAAGAGGCAGTGTTGGGCGCCAATGTCGTATTGACAAAAAGCACCAAGATCATTGATGTTACACAGGCTGATCCCATCATCTATGTGGGTGAAGTTCCTGAACGTTCAGTTGTTATTCCGGGAACTTACAATAAGGCTTTTCCTGCAGGGGAATATGGTGTTCCTTGTGCTTTGATTATAGGACAAAGAAAAGAAAGCACGGACTTGAAAACTTCACTCAACGATGCTTTGCGCGAGCATGAAGTAGCTGTATAATGAAAAAATCACTCCTCATTCAAACTGCTTTCATTGGCGATGCTATCCTGGCTTCAGCTGCTGTTGAAGCCCTTGCTCAGCGTGGCGAGCAGGTACATGTGTTGGTCAGAAAGGGGAATGAAGTTTTTTTCAATTCTCATCCAGGAGTGCACAAGGTATGGGTTTGGGATAAAAAGAACAAATGGCAATCTTGGTGGTTTTTATTACAACAAATCAGAAAAGAAAAATTTGATGTGTTGTATTTGGTGCAGCGGTATTTTACGATGTCTTTGTTGGCGTTGTTATCTAAGTCAAAAGTAAAATGGGCATACGATCAAAGTGTTTTGGGAATTTTCTTCAAGCACTTGGTTCCGTATGTGATGGCTCCAGGTAAACATGAGGTAGATCGATTGATGGATTTGATTCAATCAGACGAGCGTCATTTGCCCAAATTGTATCCTTCGGTTGAGGATGAAAAGTTAATCGAAAAGTGGACTAAAACTGATTTTATAACCATGAGTCCCGCTTCAGTGTGGGAAACCAAACGGGCGCCTGAAAATGTCTGGAAAGCAGTTGCTGAAGCACATTCTGATAGAGCCATCTATTTATTGGGAGGTCCTGGTGATCTTGAATTTTTATCGAGATTTCAAAAGGGGTGGAGATTAGGAAATGTTCAAGTTTTGGCGGGTCAATTGACATTATTGCAATCAGCAGCCTTGATGAAACATGCCAGGATGAATTTCGTGAATGACAGTGGTCCTTTGCATCTTTGTTCAGCCATGAATGCTCCAGTAACGGCTTTTTTCTGCAGCACTGTTCCTGATTTTGGGTTCGGGCCTCTTTCATCCAACAGTTTGGTTTTGGAGACAACAGAGGAACTGCCTTGCCGCCCATGCGGATTGCATGG
>CAMCTV010000116.1 GCA_945878635.1 Chryseobacterium gleum
AATACACTTTCATTTCAGGATTATTTTTCTTCAGTTGTCTCAGTGAATCAAAATCCAAATGATCTCGGTGATCATGAGACAATAGAATAAAATCAATTGAAGGTAGGTCATTGACAGCAAAGGGAAGTTGACTTTTTCTGGGATAAAATGGGGTGGCAGATCCAAATACTGGATCTGTGATAAAACGAATTCCATCGATTTGAAAAAGAAAGGTGCAATGTCCCAACCAAACACAATAGTCCTCCTTAGAGAACAAGTTTTGCGGCTGTTGGCTTAACGGAACCGACCATATGGCATTCTTCTTCTCATCAGCATAGGGATTAACTTCATTTTTCCATCTGCGAAAATCCTTGTAGTTGGGTTGAAAAGGAAATTCATCATTGACATATTTTCCTTTGTCTGTGGGAGTTTTGGTAGTTTGATCTTCAGGGAACCAATAGGGCAGTATTGGATTTTCATTGGGGATTTGAGCCATAACTTTTGTTTCAGTGAATAGCAATAACAACAGTATTCGTAAAAATGTTGACATCACCTTGCGTAAATACTATAACCTTCTTTCTCCAATACCAATGATCCCAAATGATCAGAAATGAATTTCGTTTGATTGTTATTTAAAACCACAACGAATTTCAACCCTTTACTTTTCAGATCTTCAAGATAAGAAAGATTCAAAAGATCCTCTTGGTGTAATATCCAACCCTTGCGATGCGCGAAATACATCGGGGTAGGCACATCTCCGCTGTTGATGGCGATGAAGTCATTGGGTTGACTGATTTGGTCTAAATCACTTTCTAAATTCAGCAATTGCTGCGAACTCGGTTTCAAGAAAAAATCATGTTGCTGATTGGCGATGCCCTCAATGGCAATAGCTGTTACAAGAAAGATTCTTACTTTTTTATTGTCTATAGATGACAAGCCGAATCCTGCCACCAAAGCCATCACGGGAACAAAAGGTATGATGTAATAATTGTGATGGGGAAAAGTATATCCCGCTTTTAAAATGACAATTGAAAAGGTGGAAAGGGTAAATACAAGGATCCAAAAAATTCGACTCTCCCTTTTTTGATAGGCCATGATAATGCCCCATACAAACAATCCAAATCCGATGAATTTAAGTGCTGTATCATAAAACTTTTGCGCAGTGGCTTGACCATGGGCTATGATTTCTTTAAAGCCCATTGTGATGCTCTTTCCCATGAAGAAATGCCAGAATCCATAGGACTCTACCAAAAATGGAACCCAATAAAAATACCACCATAATGCAGGTACAAGTGCCAAACCCGAAAGGCATACAAAGAGTACTTTACGTTTAACAGCAATAGTGGAATCAAAAATTGGAAAAACAAAAACAATGAGCAGATATCCACTGGGTAACTTGGCCAAAACACCCAAGAGTATGAGCAGGAAATAAGCCAATGCCTCTTTCCTCATTGCTAATGGGTTTTGACTTTTCAAGAATTTGAAACCATAATAAATACCAGCAATGATGAGGGACATGGCAAAGGTATCGGGCATAATTTTTCTAGAAAATTGAAACCAAATGGAAACAGATAAAACCAATGTCGCATTGAAGGAAACCGATTCTTTAAAAAACAATGAAACCAACCGATAAAAGAACCAAAGACCGATACTAGAAACAAAAAGATTGATTAATCTCCCATACCAATGTTGGTATCCAAAAATTTCAGCAACCCCATAGATCATGTAATTCAACAATGGAAATTCCATCCCGGTAATGCCCGTTTTGTCTCCTGCAAAATCAATTCGGGGATAAAAAATGTTATTGTCCAATTCCAAGAAATTCCGAGCCACCATCGTCACCGTGGTCTGTCGCCAGTTGTGTTCCACTTCCAATGGAGGATTGGTTATGCCAATCAGTCGAATAATTAAAAAAACAACGATCCAAAAACGAATGTCTGAAAAATAGGGAAAAGCTTTCACGTTGTTTTATATTGCAATGGGAGAATTACAACTCATTGGCAAAACGGGTGTTCACCACATTGTTGAAAATGGAACCAAAACGGTAATTCAAACCAATTGAATAATAATAGGAATAATTGGTGGCTACAGCTTGTTGCTGCAATAACACTTCATTCAAGCTGGCATCTTGCTTGGGCAAATAGATTTGATTTCTGATTAAAGAATAATAACCGTAAAAATTTATTGACAAACCCTTGTAGATGCGGGCATTCAATTCCAAATTGATGTTGGTGGTGTTCTGCTTGACATTGTCCAAGAAGAATTGCGTATTCACTCCCAAACCAAAAGATCCCCATGTTTGATTGAACGAACCACTCACATTCAATTGACCTGATGGTCTCCATTCTTTGGTCTCGAGATAGATGGTGGTGTCTTGGTAATCATTAAAAAAACTGCCCAAATAACTGGAAAAAGTCAATTGCTTGGTTTGTGATTCTTTAAAGTCAAAAATATTGTATTCAAAAGCAGCATAGTGCGTAAAACTATTCTCAATGTTTTCGTAATCACTGTGCGAATATTGATGAAAGGTTCCAAAAGACCAATGGGGTGTGATGGTCTTGGCGTAGGAAAAATATCCAGAATAGGTTTCTCGAACAAACTTATCCTTAAAACCCATGTAATTGTAACGTTGAATATTGTTGTTGTAATAACTGCCAATTTTTATTTTATGGGTTTCCTTGTTTTGATTGGCGGATAAATTCCCGCCCATACTTGTGGAACGGTAGGTGTCCTGTCCATTGCTATATCCATTGACACTAAAATTAAAAACCCAAGCGTTGAAAGGATCTTCTTGCGGATTGCTTCCGATGCCCATTTCATTCAATTCTAAACTATCATTCGATACAATCTGAAGGGCATTGATTTTCTCCAATTGAAGCGCATACCTCACCAATCCCATGGAGACATAATTTTTTAGCTTCTCTCGAATTTCATTGTCCGTATTGATGGCATTGGTATTGAATTGAAGCGTATCAATCAAATGTTTAATTTTTTCATTGCCTTCAAAAATCATTTGGTATTCAAATCCTCCGCCACCCGTTTCAAGAGCGGTTATTCTCAAGTTGACATCTGCTACAAACTGATCTTGTACAAAATTGGCCCACGTTATCTCGGTTTTTAAATAATCAGTGTAACACCAAGCACTGCAACGAATAAATACATTGAGCGATTTGTTGTTGTCGATTTGAGCGCTTGCATTTAAAAAAAATGTACCGAGCAATATTGCTATGAAAAATTTCTTTGTGGTATTCATTCGGTGAAATTAAAAGATTGTGATAGGGTAAAAACGATATTCTTGATTTTTATTGTTAATGACTTTATTGGATGGAACATGTATGATCCCATTTAATGCAGAAAATCCGATGAGATCACCACTTCCCAAATAGTTCAATGTTTTAAATTGGTTGTTTTCTAGAACAACGGGAACCCAAAGGTCCAAAGTGTCGTGGGCTCTGATTGTATCTTGCAATTGTATGTATTGAGAATCACTATGGTTAGACCATTGATGCTTGATCCAAGGTAGTAAATAAGCAACGGCACAAGTCAAGGTAGATACTGGATTACCAGGAAAGCCAAATAGTATAGTATTGTCTCTTTGCCCCAACCACATCGGTTTTCCTGGCTTTTGCAGTATTCCATGAAACAAAGAATGGAACCCCCATTCTTTCCACAACTCAGGTAAATAATCCTTACCACCTTTGGAAACACCACCAGAGAAAAGTAAAATGTCAAATGCCATGGCATGTTCAGTCATCCATTTTTCAATCTGTTTGGGCTCATCGTTCAAATGAAAAATATGAATGCTGGATGTCAACGGCCTCACCAAACTGTACAAGGCATGCGCATTGGAAGTGCGAATTTGATGGGGGAGGGGACTTTCATTCATCGGAACCAATTCATCTCCGGTAGATATTATGGCAACGGATGGTCGCAGATACACCAATGGCATCGTGATTCCACATGAAGCCAAAACAGCCACCACGGCGGCTGAGATGAAGGTGTCCTTTTTTATAACAACATCATGTTGTATGTACTCAACACCTTGCTTCTGAATGTTCCAACCACTTTTTAATTTTTCTATTTCTGAACAGGTGAATGTACCATCATCACCAACATCCACCGTTTCAATTGGAATCACAACATCAAAACCCGCAGGAACGGACGCGCCTGTTGTAATTTCACATGACTCTTCTTGTGGTAAATCAATGATTGGCGATCCAGCCCATTGCTGATGAGAATAGGAAAAAGTACGTTGTCCTTTTTGCCAATCTGAAAATCGAATGGCAAAGCCGTCCATCATCGCGCGATCAAACGGAGGATAGTCTCGGTCTGCTCTTACTTCTTCAGCCAAATAACGACCTGTAGCTTCAGCTATGGAAATATGCTCTTTTCCCCATGGCATTCGGATGTTGGACAGAATCGATTGTGCAGTTTGAACGGTTATCATTTCATCCTCCTATTTTGGCCATGCTGATGCCCATATTTTGATTTTCTTTTTCTGCCTCAAATCCATTGATGGGCTTGCTTTGGATGAAGGATTGAAGTTCCGAAAGGATTTCGTCTTCCTTTTTTCCTTGACGCAATGATGCCAATAATGGATAGTATTTTTCACTGTACAAACAATGGTGCAATTGTCCGTTTGGCGTTAACCGCAAACGATTGCAGGTTCCGCAAAATGTCCTGCTATAGGCTGCGATATATCCAATGCTACCAGTATGATTTGATTGTTCAAATGAAACTGAAGTGGAGTGAGGCGCTGCATGTACTTTTTTTAATTCAGGATAGTATTGCATGAACATGTCCTCTATGCGCCGCCAGTTCCAGTGCCAATCAGGTTGTTTTCCTTGCCCATTGAAAGGCATTTCCTCGATGAATCGCAAATGTATGCCTTGATCAAAACTCCAGTTGATGAGCTTTAAGCACTCTTCTTCGGTTGTATCACCTAACAAAACGGTATTGACATTAACTTTTAAACCCAAACGCAAAGCTTCACTGATGGATGACAAAACAATGGAAAGCTGATCTCTGCGGGTGATGCGTTCAAATTGAATGGGATTTAAACTATCCAATGAGAAATTGATCTGATGAATACCTTTATCCTTTAATTCAGGTAAATATTTTTCAGTGAGCACGCCATTGGTGGTAAGGTGCAATGAATCAAATTGGAGCTTATGTGCATGTGATAAAATCTCCATGAAATCTTTTCTCACCAAAGGTTCACCCCCCGTAAATCTTACTTTTTTTATTCCCCAACTTAGGGTCCATTGAAGAATTTGTTTTAGTTCTTCCAATGACATCAATGCTGTTTTGGGAATCCAAGATAACCCTTCCGCTGGCATACAATACTGACAACGCAAATTGCATTGATCGGTTAATCCAATGCGCAAATAATCAAATGTTCTTCCGTGGTTATCGGTGAGCATTATTCAGGTCGAGTAAAAGTGTGAGGTGCTTGTTGCACTTGATGTGCACAAGGATAATCCTTTTCCAAATCAATGCGAATCTCATTCCATTGAAAGGAATAGCCATCCTCTGCATTGTTTAAAAAAGTTTCAAACGATTTTCTATCCAACTGAATGATGGTCTTTTCCTGATAGATGTTCACTGTATTCTCTGAATCATTTTTCAATTCAAATTCGAATGCTGCAACTGGATGCAATTGAAAAGAACATTTCCCGAAATTTAACCAGTCGGATTTGTCTAAAGTATTGAAACGAACGCGGATGTTATTTTTAGACAACCGAATCTTCATTTGGCCAAACCAATTTCTTCCAAACGTTGCATCAAATAGGCGCCCGCAGTGATGGGTTCCCAATTGGGTTGCTCGCCTGCAGGAATGCAATTGCTCAAACAGTCCAGAGGCATCTCGCTTCTGGGGTGCAAGAAGAAAGGGATGGAGTAACGCGGTGTTTCCCATTTTTCTTTGGGTGGATTGATGACGCGATGCGTCGTGGATTTTAATTTGCCATTGGTCAAACGTTGCA
>CAMCTV010000117.1 GCA_945878635.1 Chryseobacterium gleum
GATCCTGATTCCATGCTCCAAGTCCGTCACGACTCTTTAATACCTTTCCGTTTACAACAACTTCACCGCTCAATAAAAAGAAATAAACTCCATTGCCTGCTTTTTTCAAATTATAATTTAAAGCCTTACCTGAATCCAAATTTGTCAAATGAAACCAAGCATCTTGATGAATCCAAACACCTTCGTCATCCGCATTTGGTGAAAGTATCTGCTGCCATTGATTAATACGATCTTCTCTTTTCAAAGTCAGCTGATCATATCTCGGCGTTACATTCTTTCTATTCGGAAAAATCCATATCTGGAGAAAGCGGCAATCTGCAGCGCTATCATTGTTGTATTCACTGTGTTGAATTCCAGTTCCTGCACTCATGACTTGAATATCACCTTCTGCAATTACTGCAGCGTTGCCCATGCTGTCTTTGTGGCGCAATGAACCTTGTAATGGAATGCTCACAATTTCCATGTTGTCATGTGGGTGAGTTCCAAAACCGGTTCCACCCTGAATATGATCATCATTCAACACACGGAGAACGCCAAAATGCATGCGTTCTGGGTTGTAATATTGGGCAAAACTAAAAGTGTGTCTGGACTTTAGCCAGCCGTGATCGGCTCTTCCTCTTGAGTCCGCTTCATGAAAAACGAAATGTTCTTCCATAATATTTGTGGTTATCATTAAATGATTGAATCCAATGTTGAAATCGGCCGATTGTGGCTGAAGCGCAGGATTTGCAGCAAGATGCCATTCATGACTCTCCCTCCAAATCCTCCTCATCAAACCAATCCATGAAGGAATCCATCTCTCTTCTATCCTTTTTTGTAGGGCGTCCTGTACCTCTTTCTCTGGTTAATTTCAATTGTTCTTGAAGCAACAGCCACTTCCTTTTCTCTTCCTCATTGGTTGTCTCTTGAAGATAGGCACTCACCAATTTAGCGCCTTGACGCATCTTGGGAAATGCCAACACTTTGTATGAAAAGACAACAGGACCTCGTTTGATTTGAATCTCCTCACCAATCTTCAGCTCCTTGGATGGCTTCAACTCTTCATTTTTAGAAAGTACTTTACCAAGCTTGACTTGTTCAGTAGCCAAGGACCTCGTTTTGAACAAACGAACGCACCAAAGGAATTTATCAATACGCATTACAACTCAACAATGATTCCGATTGCGGGCTGGGTAAAGCCGTTGTTCTGTGGAATCACTTGAGGCAAATATCGTGAAGAATCATTTGGATCCACAATGGGGGTGCCATCAGGTCTTCTTTGTACATCCAAAGCGGGCTTCACTTGGGTTACATATCCGTAAATATTTTGGATGTCCAAGAATGCGTTCAATGACCATTTTTCAAAGAACCACTTTTTGTCAATGCGGATATCCAATTGGTGGTAAATGCTGATGCGCTTTGAATTGACCAAATTCCAGTTGGTCTGCGCAAATCCAAATTGATCCCAATAGAATCTTTGCATGGATGCGTCAACATTATCTGGCGTATAAGGCAATCCACCACTGAAAGCAAATCGACCACCAATCTCCCAATTCTTACCAAACTTCTTTCCTCCTGTCAAAGAAATGATGTGACGGCTGTCCCAACTTGAAGGGGCAAACTGACCATTGGCATTGGTGAACTCACTGCGCACCCAAGTATATGCCAAGATACCGTATGCATTGTTGAACAATTTTTGTTGGAACAACAACTCAGCGCCATATGCCCTTCCCAAACCAGTGCTGCTGATCGGTTCATTGCCCACCACTCCAAAATCGGCTCCCAAGTTGGCCAAACTAACGCCTAAGTTTTGAGAAATCGGATAGCGGTCATAGCGCTTATAGAAACCTTCCACTGTAATTACTGAATTCCTTTTTTGCCAATCGTACTCCACTCCTGCCACCCATTGCTTATTTTGGATGTATCGGATGTCTTTATTGGAATATTGCCCCGCGTTATTCATGTAGGCTAATGCTGTGTAAGCCGGAAGTTGGTAATAAATACCAGTATTGGCATTCAAGGTCCATTGCGGTGCTAAGCTATAGCGAAGACTGAAACGTGGGCTGAACTGTTCCAAAGGATTCTTCATATTCTGGCCCCAATTGTTCCCATCTATTCTTGAACCATAAGACAAAACCAATTTATTCTCCAGCATCACCTTGCTCACCTGAGCAAAACCACCATACTTGAAGAGACCCGCTTTTGTATTGTTGACCAAATTGACCAAAGAATCTTGAGCCAATAAGTATACCTGCGTAAAACTATTATTGCGGTATTGCGCCCATTCTCCGCCTATACCGTAGCTTACCTTCCATCCTTTGTCTCCAAAAATTTTCCTTTCAACCCGGAACTTGTTTTCTGATTCATTGGAACGGTAGTCATATTTTTTTGGCAACGATTCGTCGTTGTTATAATGCTTGTAATTGTCGTTTTGCAATTGATTTCTGGACAACACGACTGTCCAGTTACCGTTGTCCATCAAATGGTCATATTTGACTCCCGTGGTATAGCTCCATTGCTCAAAGATGCCTAAATAATCTAGGATGTACTTGTTCTCTAAAAAACTATCAGATGCGGTGTCTTCCGCTGCTTTCAAATTCAATTCAAATTGATCATAAGCCCCAATGGCGATAAAAGTCAATTTGTTCTTTTTGTCAATGTCCCACTTCCACTTGGCATTGACATCATTGTATATGGGAAGAAAAGGCAAACCCAAAACACTGAATAAACCCTGCAAATAGCTTCTCCTTGCAGACAGCACTAAACCTGAGTTCTTACCCGTTGGTGTTTCCCAAGTAACACCCAAATCACTGGTTCCCAAAACAGCATTTACTGTAGCCTTATCCTTTCGTGCTTCTTTGAAATCAAATTCAAAAACAGAACTCAATGCGTTACCGCGCATAGCGGGAAATGCGCCAGAATAGAACTGAACTTTGCTGATCAAATCAACATTGATCATCCCAACAGGGCCGCCGCTGGCTCCTTGTGTTGCAAAGTGATTGATATTGGGTGTTTCAATGCCGTCGATGTAAAATCGATTTTCTGAAGAAGCACCACCGCGAATGATGATGTCATTTCGGAAAGAGGGAATAGCCGCCACACCGGGAAGGCTACGTATGGCGCGGGAAATGTCACGGTTACCTCCCGGATTTCTTTTGATTTCATTGGCGCCAATGCTGCGAACAGAGATTGGTGATTCATCGCGATTGGTGATGTTGGACCCAACGATTTCAAGGGTTTTACCTTCTTTCACCTCCGGACTGAGGGCAATGTTCAAAAAAGCAGACCTGGCGTTGGTAACCTCGACTTCAAATTGAATAAATTTTCTGTAACCCAAAAAAGTACATTCGACATTGTATAACCCCGGCTTCAAGTTATTGATTTCATAATAACCAGAATCATTGGAAAGGGCACCAAATGCAGTTCCTTGAATCGCTACAGGAGCAAATACAATGGGTTCTCCAGAAACTTGATCGGTGACCCTACCGAAGATTTTTCCGGTCTGAGACCATCCGGTAAGAGAAGCAATAATGAGAGAGATAAAAAGGATAGTATTACGCATAGCTGTGAAACAAAACTATCCCTTTTTTGTTCAATATAGGCGCACAAAAAAACACCCGTTTCAAAGCCTGCGTTGTTATCTTTGAGCCATGCAAAAGCACCTCGCATTATTCTTGTGGATGTTTAAATTGGACATGAAAAGTCAGAATACCATGATGGGAGTATTGGTGTTTGGTTTAAGTTCCATTTACTCAGCTTATCTATTGAATGGGGATGTAAATGATGGGACATTTTTATTGAGTTATTGGTGCATAGCGGCATTGTTTGCGGGGGTTCACACCATTCAAAAAGATCAGTTTAATAGTCACAACGGCAGTGGTTCATTGTATTATCAGTTGACCTCACCTCGGCAATTTGCCACAGTTAAGTCCATTTACAACGGTTTGTTTTTGGCCATTTTGTTTTTGTTTCAATGGGGGATGTTGCTGTTTTATTTTGGAACGTCATGGACCAGCATCAACAACATGACCACGATGTTCTTTGCCATCCTCCTTATCGGCATGGCCATGGGAACGTCATTGAGTTTTGTCAATGGTATTGCCCAAAAAACCAATCAGCCTGGTGGTATCACAGCCATATTGAGCTTTGCTGTGCTTATTCCTGTGCTGTATGCCGCGGTGGCATTGATGAAAAAAGAAGCCTTGGCCGATCAAGGACAACAAGCACAATGGGGATGGCTGCTGATTGTCATGATGAATATCTTGCCTTTTGGATTGTCAAACCTTTTGTATCCTTACCTTTGGAGAGATTAATGAGATGATGAAAAATTGGTGGAAATTTCTTGCAGTTATTCTGTTAACCTACGTAACTCTATTTAGCCTACTTACCCCGCTTGTACCTGGGGGATTGGCGGTGAACATTAACGAAATTGAAAAAGGTGAAAACAATATTGATTTCATCGGATACAACACCCACTTTAACACGGATCAAGCCAATTTGCGTTGTTTTATATCCGTTGGCCAACAATGGATTGAAGGGAAAGTTACAACCATTGAATCAGACGCGAAGTTTAAGTTTAGTGTAAACCTACCTGATACATTACCATCCACACAAGTTGCCTTCTATGCCTACACGCCAACGGATGGTGCTGTATACGTCTCAAGTGCTGTTGGATTTTCTGACATTGTCATTGATAGCAACACCAAATTACCTGAATTAAAAAACAAAGTCAGTAACGAGGAACACAAGCGCTGGGGATTTCCTTTTCAGCCTATACTTTTTGAGACCATTCGAAACTTGATGTTTCATGTACCCATGTGGTTCACGATGTTTTTCTTAATGGGTATTTCTTTGGTCGCCAGCTTTAAGGTGTTGAGTGGAAAATGGGAGCAAGATGTCATTGCTGTATCGTCTGCAAAAGTTGGCCTTGTGTTTTGTGTATTGGGATTGATTACCGGATCCATTTGGGCTCGATTCACCTGGGGAACTTGGTGGACACGTGATCCGCAATTGAACGGAGCCATGATTGTTTTCATTGTTTACGCTGCCTACGTGCTTTTGAGAAATTCCATTGAAGATGAAAATAAGCGTGCGCGATTGTCTGCGGTATTCAATGTTTTTGCTTTTATCTTAATGATTCTTTTGTTGATGGTGATGCCAAGAATGGTAGACACTAGTCTTCATCCTGGAAAGAGCGGTAATCCCGCATTTAGCAAATATGATTTGGATTCTAGCTTGCGCGCGGTCTTCTATCCCGCTGTGATTGGTTGGGCAATGCTGGGCTATTGGATTTACACGATACAAAAAAAATTAGAAACATTAAAACAGGCTTCGCATGTTGAATAGAATATTTTTCACCTTGGCATTCATGATTTGGGCCAACCTAGCTTTTTCTCAATCGGTATTGGAAGAAACTTTTTTTCAATCTGGAAAAATCAATGTTGTCATCGCTGTTATCCTTGTCATTTTATTGGGATTGTTTTTCTATTTGTTTCGATTGAATAAGAAAATTGACCAATTGAAAAAGTAAATCATGAAAAAAACTGAAATCATATTGGTCGTTATAATTGCTCTCGTTGCTGGAATCATCATCATGACCTTTAATGCAAGCAATGAATCCGTCACTTTTGCGGAGGCAGCGCAGCAAACAGATAAAAAAGTCAAGATCGTTGGCAGCTTGGACAAAACACAAATGGTGGAATACAATCCAACCAAAAATCCGAATCGCACAGCATTTTATGTCATTGATAAAAACGGTCAAAAGTGTCAAGTAGAATTGATACAGAAAGATGGAAAGCCGATGGGCTTGGAGCAAAGTGAATCGCTCACCATCGAAGGTAAAATGGGAAGTGACCAAATTTTTCATGCTGACTTTATGCTGATGAAATGTCCCAGCAAGTACAACGAACAACAACATTCCTTAAAATAATTCAATGGAAAA
>CAMCTV010000118.1 GCA_945878635.1 Chryseobacterium gleum
ACATTTTTCAGTTTTCGTCGAATAGCATTTGTTCGTGTACCCAGCAATGTATCGATATTCTCTCCGGCAGCAGCAATATTCTTTTGAGCACGTTCCAGCAGACCGCCAAATTTATCAAACTCTGTCTTCACCGCGCCCAAGAGTGACCACACCTCACTGCTGCGCTTTTGTAGACTCAAAGTTCTGAATCCCATTTGCAAGCTATTCAAAATGGCGGCCAAAGTAGTTGGGCCTGTTACAATCACCTTGGTCTCTCGTTGCAGATATTCCAATAAATTGGATCTCCTGATCACTTCGGCATAGATACTCTCGAATGGCAAAAACAAGATGGCAAAATCCGTGGTATTTGGTGGATCAACATATTTATCTTTAATGTCCTTTGCCATTTTCTTGATGGTATTCTCTAGATTTTTATTGGCAGCGTCAATGGCGCCAACCTCACCACTGTCATATGCATCTACCAATTGATCATAGGCATCTTTTGGAAACTTGGCGTCAATGGGCAAATAAACGTGAGATTGTTGATCATCACGTCCAGGTAATTTTATAGCAAATTCAACCAAATCATTGGATCCTTCTTTGGTCTTTACATTGGCTGCATATTGATCCGGTGCCAAAATCTGCTCAAGCAACATTTCCAATTGCACCTCACCCACTCCACCGCGGTGTTTAACGTTGCTCAAAACCTTCTTCAGTCCACCAACATCTTGCGCCAGTGTTTTCATCTCGCCCAATCCTTCTTGAACTGATTTCAAATTGCTCTCCACTGCGGCAAAAGATTGGGTTAGTCGATCGTTCAACGTTTTCTGCAACTTCTCATCCACTGTTTCTCGCATGGCCTCTAATCGCTTTTCCGTTTTGTTAACCAAGTCATCAAACTTTTCACGTTGATGATCGGTAAATCCCTTAAAATTCTTTTCAAAATCTTCCTTGAACAATTTGAACTCTGCCTTTACGGTATCCATCAATTCTTTGGACAATCGCTGATTCTGCTCAGAAAACACCCGCAACGAGTCATTTAATTCTTGACGATTATCCTTCATTTGTTTGGACAATTCATCCCGATTGACTCGGGTCTCCTCCTTTAAAGTCGACTCAATTCTATTCAGTGATGCTTGTATAATTTCACTAGACATTCCAGCACCGGCGCTCTGCCCTCGCTTCATAAGCAAAAACAAAACCAACACATTTAGTCCCAACAAGACCCATACCAACCATTGAAAATTTTCCATCATTATAAATTTATCAAACAAAACTACAAACCATTACTTGCTATCTTCCAATGTTTGTTTCAACACACGCACAAAAACATCAACAGGCTGCGCTCCAGACAAAGCGTATTTATTGTCAAAAACAAAAAAAGGAACACCTCTTATATTGAATTGTTGTGCTGTGTACAAATCATCCTCAAACTTTCTCATCCATTGCTCATCGGCGATTATGGTCTCAGCATCAGTGTCCAAGATTCCAATTTCTAGAAGCGCTTCATTTAAAAATTGCAATTCACTCAAATTTTGATTTCGAACAAAATGCCTCTCCAATAGTGCACGCTTCATTTGATCGCCCAATCCCCTTGATTTTGCAAATTGCAATACCAAATGACACGGAAGTGTGTTGTAAACTTGAGTGGATGATAAGTTCAGCGTTAGTCCAGCCTCTCGACCCATTGACTCGACATTACCTATCATTTGTTCCACCTGAGTTATACTCATTCCTTTTTTTTGAGACAAATGACTGATAATTGTTTCACCTTCATCTTCTTTTGAAATCGAGGGATCCAATTGGAAACTGTGCCAAATCAAGTGAACATCTTCTACTCCTGACAATTTCAAAGCCTTGAGTAAATGCTCCCTACCAATATAGCAGAAGGGACAAGCTACATCAGACCAAATGTGTATTTCCATTCAGCGAAAGTAAAAAAAAAGGCCCTCCAAATGGAGGGCCTTCTTTCGGCACCAAGTAAAACTAACAAAACCTATTTGGATACCATTAATTTCAAGGACTGGACGTTTCCATTGTTCTTGAAAATAAGTTGATACATTCCTGTTGGAAGCATTTCATTCATCGATAAATCTTTTACCAATTCACCTTCTGAAACAATTTGCTCCTGATGAACCACCTTTCCTGTAACATCAACAATTACTACATCCATTGTACCTTCAACATTGGACAAGGCAATACGGATATTGTTTCCATCAAAAGGATTAGGATATGCAGCATAGATACCTGAAGCATTGTCTCTGGCAACAACAACTTCGTCATTGTTTTCTAATGATGGCATTCCTGCAGCACCAAGCGTTCTCACGCAACCCAATGTTGAGAAATCTGAAACGGATACATTGTCGGCATGTTTGGACTGAATTCTAACATCATAGCGCTGACCAGTAGTCATTCCACTTACAGTGCTAAGCGCCAATGTTCTTGAACCACCTACTGCTCCGTTAACAACTGAAGGCAAACCTACAGTTGGGTACTGCAAAGTGAACTCCCACTGATAACGAGATGTACCACAAACTGAGCGGTTGGTTGCAATTGAATTGTACACAGGATTCTTGTAAGCTGGGCACTGATCCGTAGAACGCACGATCAAAGCCGCCTCAGAACTCAAAGTGAAGGATGCTGCATTTTGAGCCACCGCTGTAACTGTTACAGGATTTCCAAATGCATCAGCCAATGAATAGGTGACATCCACTGAAACATACTTCGTTTGCGTTTGACCAGTGAAGTTAGCACCTACTATTTTACCCAATTGACAGATAGTTGTGTTCACATTTCCACCAATGGTGTATGACCACTCAGGACTTCCTTGCATGGTTGCATTGGCCCAACGGTTTACAGTATAGGCTATGGCACCGCTGCGATACTTCGCTTTGAAGTTTTGACAAGTCGAAGTGTAACTGTTTGTGTATCCAGTGTAAGGTCCAATATCAGTAGTACTTGGATTCAAATTGCTAATGGTTAAAACACAAGCACCAGGAGCAGCATTGTTATTGCTAACACAAATGGCGTAGGTGTTACCAGGAGTTAATCCATCAAAATACAATACTTCATTTCCAGCGTCAGTTGCACTTCCTGTGTTTCCTACATTTACATCATCTTCTGCAACCAAAGGAATTAGTTCAGATGCAGCACCGGCAACGAAATCATACAATGCCAAATCGTTATCATCTTGAACTGAAGTAGAACCTTTCAATGCGATGCGAACCGCATTGGCAGTGGCACTGAATGTATACCATGCGTCATTTCCAGTACCCGCAGATTGAACGGAGTTTGATGCTGATGCCAGGTTCACGTTAACTGATGTTTGAACGCCTGTACCATATTGACCAATTGAAACAACATTTGATGCAGCTGAATAGTCATCAGCGCAAATGGCAACGATACCATCGCAATTCTCATCTGTAGCGTTTCCGCATACTTCTAATGCACTTGTATTGATTGAAGCACTATTGTCATTACAATCGGAATTATTCAATGAATATCCAGAAGTTGGAACAGCGCACAAAACTTGGGCATTTCCTGCTCCCTGACCATCTCCATCTGCATCAACATAATAAGTCAAATTCAAGCAGCATGCAGAGCAACTTCCATACACATCATTCTTAACGGTTCCTGTCGCACTTTGACGATTGGCATAGTTGGCATAATCCGTTACAGGGGCACATGTTCCGCCATTTTGCATATCATCGATTAGATTTTCTTGAGATGCAAAACCATCAACCATGTACTTATACTCCACATTACCAGCAGCTAAATTCACAGTAACAGTATAAATTCCGTCTGAATTAGCATCTGTCATGGTATTGTATGCTTCAGCACCGCACCATCCGCACCATGGACCCGTTACATGCACTGTAGAATAAGCACCTGCACAAGACATATCAACGTTGAATGTTGTAGCATATAGACAAGAACCGTCTGAATAAGTGGCGATTGGGTTGTAATTCACCGCTGCGGCATCGTTACATCCGGGGATACCTTGCTCGCAAGCAACACATCTTCCATAAACATCATTGAATGTTGAACCAACAATTCCTTGACGGTTAGCATAATTAGAGTAATCAGTTACAGGCGCACAAGTGCCACCATTTTGCATGTCATCAATCAAGTTTTCTTGAGAAGCAAAACCATCCACCATGTATTTGTATTCCACATTACCTGCAGCCAAGTTTACAGTAACAGCATAGATTCCATCTGAATTGTCGTCAGTCATGGTATTGTATGCCTCAGCACCGCACCAATTGCACCATGGACCAGTAACATGTACCGTAGAATAACTGCCTGCGCAAGTCATATCCACGTTAAATGTAGTTGCAAACAAACAAGAACCATCATCCGTTGAAGCAGCAGCGTTATAATTGGCAGCAGCACTATTGGTGCAACCAGGAACGGCTGTGACACAAGCAGAGCAAGAAGCATAACAAACGGGATCTAAAACAGTATTTCCGGAAACAGTAATGACACGATTGGTAAATCCGCCATTGGTCACAGTACAAGAAGAACCTTCAGTCAATTGTTCAGAACCAGTCCAGTTGTCATGCGCAAACTTATATTCATAAGAACCCGCTTGCAATGAAACGGTAACTTCCCAAATTCCATCATTGTTAGCATCCGACATTTGCGTGCAGTTTCCGCACCAGTTATTGAAAGTTCCATTCAACTCTGGAGTTGTAAATCCAGTAGTCTGAGTCATATCTACTTTAAAAGTAACATTGTAAGAAGGCAAAACCGCGTTACAAGCAACACAAGCTCCCCAACACACGGGATCCAAAACTTGACCTGTATTGGTCACCGTGATGGTTCTGTTGGTGTACCCAAAATTGGTAACCGTACAAGTTGAACCAGCTGTCAAATTTTCTTGAATCGCCCAATTGTCTGCTGCAAACTTGTACTCATAAGTACCAGGAGCTAAACTAATTGTTGTTTCATAAACCCCATCACTGTTAGCATCCGTCATTGCATTTGCTGGAGGATTCCAGCCATTGAATGCGCCAGCTAACTGAACCTGCGTATAAGCAGATGTAACATTTGCCATATCTACTTTAAAAGTCACTGGAAACACTGATGTACATGAAGCACAAGCTCCCCAACAAACCACAGGGAGAACTACGTCTCCAGAAACAGTTAATGAACGGTTGGTGTAACCAAAATTTGTCACCGTACAAGCCGTACCTGGTGTTAAATTCTCTTGTTGAGACCAGCCATCAGCAGTAAACTTGTACTCATAAGTACCAGCTGGGATATCAAAAGTGATTTCCCAAATGTTGTCATTATTGGCGTCAGTCATGGCTGCACAACCTCCGCACCAATTGTTAAACGTTCCATTGACATTGGCCGCGGTGAACCCCGAGACGTTGGTCATGTCTACCTTAAAGGTGACATTGAATGCTAATGCCATGATGGAACTCAGGGCAATCAGCATTGTTGTGATTAGGTATTTTTTCATAGATTTTTGTTTTGGTTTCTAACGCTAAAATAACATTATTGTCAATAAAACAAAAAGTATTTTTGTAATTTTTACAATAACTCATCAAGGAACTAAAAAAGAGGCGCTTAGGCCTCCCATTTCATCGGTTTATTTGAACTTTTAAGACAACCCGATCAACACCTCCTCCCACTTCTAAATAATACTGCCCGTTCAACATGGTTGAGGCCTCTATAAACAAGATGGTGGAGCCCGCCCCAATTTGTGCGGATTTCAACAAAGCTCCTTTGCTGTCCCAAAAATTTACACCCCTATTCTCCTTCAATAATCCTTTGTACTGTAACACAACAACATCCAAGGATCCATCATATCTAACATTCCAAAGATTTACTTCTTTTGACTGGGCAATGCCCACTGATGGATTATAGGTCGTCACGGTTTCAGTAACA
>CAMCTV010000119.1 GCA_945878635.1 Chryseobacterium gleum
ACGGTGGCTTTAGCTCAGTTGGTTAGAGCATCAGATTGTGGTTCTGAGGGTCGTGGGTTCGAACCCCATAAGTCACCCAAAGGGGGATAGACGAGTGAAAACAAGTTGTCCCCTTTTTTTGTGCCCAAAAATTAGCCTAAATGATTCTCCTAAATGTAAGGTTTAGCCGCGCATGTGGGATTCCTCCTCTCTTGGGTAGTTCGTGGTACCATCGATCTTGCATGTGATGCATGATCAAAAGATCACCATGATTTAAAACGACATCGATTTTTTGTTTCAATTGGGTTGATGTGAATCGGATAAGCCTGGATGCCCCAAATGAAACAGATGCGATGAGACTGGTGTCTATTTCAGGTTCGTTGTCACGGTGTTTGCCCATGCTATCTTGCCCATTTCTGTAGTAATTGAGGAGAACAGCATTGAAAGGGAATGGGCAAGGCTTTTGAAGTTCATGAATCATTTGTTGAATCAGAGGACTTAGTTCATTTTCGGGCCATTGAATATTGCTGTAGTGGTATCGAGGTCCCATCCATGCCGTGAGTCGTGGTTCTAAATGTCGTTTACCAAAAACAGTAATGGTATTTTGTCTGAGTGTAATCCCAGCTTCTTCTAGGATTTTCTCTGGATACAGCGCTGAACAATAATGCGAAAAGTAGTCTTTTAGAACAATGAGTGATTCAGCTCCATCTTGCCAATGTATGATGCTTTGCATCGGCTGCATTAAGAAGCTTGTTGGTTCTCGCGCTTTTGCGGAGTCTCTTCAGTAGCGGTGATGTCCATTTGATCCAAAGGTGTCTGAACTTCTTTTTGAATGTCCTTGGCGCCTTTCATAATTTCATCTTGAACATCTTTGGCGGCATTTCTAAATTGATAAACTGCCTTCCCCATGGTTTGGGCCAAACTAGGGATACCCTTTGCTCCAAAGAACAAAAGATACACAAATAGAATGATAATGATTTCGCCCGTACTCATGCTACAAAAATAAGGGGCTCTGATGTGAGCCCCTCATTTTATTTAAATTATTTTCCGCGATTACTCAGCTGACTTTTCTTCTTTTTTAGACATCCAACTGCGCATGTCAACAACAATTGGTGTCGCAATGAACAATGTAGAATATACCCCTGAGATAACCCCAATAATCATCGCAAAGCAGAAACCTTTGATATCATCGCTTCCGAAGAAGAACATCACCAAGAGCGTCAACAATACAGTCATCGAGGTGTTGATAGAACGACCCATGGTGCTATTCAAAGCATCATTGATGGTTGACTTCAACTCTGGATTACGACGCGTGTTGAAGTACTCACGGATACGGTCAAAGATAACCACGGTATCGTTGATGGAGTATCCAATTACGGTCAAAATGGCTCCAATGAAATTCTGATTCACTTCCATTGAGAAAGGAACAATTCCATTCAACAATGTAAAGGCAGAAACCACGACCAAGGCATCATGCGCCAACGCAGCAGCAGCACCCACGGCAAAGTCCCATTTTCTGAATCGGATAAAGATGTAAATACCCACCAGAATCAAACCGATTACAGTTGACCAAATCGCTTCTTTGCGGAAGTCATCTGACATAGTAGCATCTACTTTGTATGATGAATCTACAACGTATTTTGCTCCAGTAGCATCCAAAGCTTCTTTTACTTTGGCCGTAACCATTTCATCTACGTTGTTGTCTTTTGAGTCAATCAAATAATTGGTGGTAATTTTGAAAGATTTGTTGTCGTTACCAATGCTTTGAACAGAAGTAGCTGCAACATTTCCGTTTTCTTCAACCAAAAATTGATTCATGGATCCTCTCAACGACTCAGCATCCATGGCTGTATCATAAGTTACCTTGTAAGAAGTACCACCGGCAAAGTCAACACCCATATTGAAGCCACGTGTTACCAATGAAACCATACCAGCACCGATAACAATCAAAGAGATGGCATAGTACATCTTGCGCTTGGTTACAAAATCATAGTTGATTTTGGTGAACCAATTCTTGGTGATGTTGCTGTAGAAGGTAATCGGCTTCTTGCTTTCCAAACGCTTGTACAAAATCAAACGAGAGATAATGATGGCAGTGAAAAGCGTAGTGAAAATACCGATAATCAATGTGGTAGCAAAACCTTTGATAGGCCCAGTTCCAATGACCAACAATACAAGACCGGTAATCAATGTAGTTGCGTTACCATCGATGATGGCGCTTACAGCTTTCAAGAAACCGTCGTTCATCGCTGCGGTGATGGGCTTGCCCAAACGCAATTCTTCTTTAACACGCTCATAGATCAATACGTTGGCATCTACCGCCATACCCATGGTTAACACGATACCGGCGATACCTGGTAACGTCAATGATCCACCAATAGAGATTAAGGCACCAATCATGAAGAACAAATTGGCAATCAAGGCTACGTTAGCAGCCCAACCTGCCCAAGCATAGTAGAATACCATGTAGATCATGATAACCAAGAAGGCCAAACCAAATGAAAGCAAACCAGCTTTGATATTGGCTTCTCCTAGAGTAGGACCTACAGTAACTTCATCGATGATTTTTGCTGGAGCAGGCAATGATCCTGCTTTCAACAAGCCAGCCAAATCTTGGGCTTCTTCAATTTGTTTGTCACGGGCACCTGTACCAAACGTAATGACAGAACGTCCATTGGGGATTTCACTGTTTACAGATGGGGCAGAGTAAACCAAGTTATCCATGACAATGGCGATTGCACGATTGTTGTCGGCGGCATTTTTCTTGGTCATGTCTCTCCAAACAGGAGTTCCTACTTCAGGATCCATGGTCATTTCAACAGTGATATCTCCAGTAGTTGGATCAAAGTCTTGACGTGCATCAATGATGGATTTGCCATCCAATTGTGCCTTCTTTTTTAATGAGGGATCTTTGATAGCATAAAGACTAACGACACCTGACATGGGTTTTGCTCCCCACAATAATCTTACATCAGGCTTTGAGGCAAATGCTGCCTTTGCCTCTGCACGATTCAATAATTTATTGATTGCCGTAGTATCAGAAACACGAGCCATACCTACTACAGAAGAACCTGTGGGTACTCGGGGATCCAAATACGCAAACAACGGATTCTTTTTGCGACTCTCTTCTCGTGTCAAAAGGCTATCAGCTTTAATCTTAGTAGAGTCAGTAATGGCAACAGTTGAATCTGCAACAGTTGAATCTTTTGGAGCGGCAGTTAAACCAAACAACTCAGGAGCGTTGGCTTTGCCCAAATTCTCGTTGGCTTTAACAACCAAGTCAATCACTTCAGTATTGAAATAAGTATCCCAAAACTCAAGGTTTGCGGTTGATTTCAAATTCTTGCGTACACGTTCTTTGTCACTTACACCTGGAAGTTCAACGATGATACGACCTGTCAATGATTGCTTCTGAACATTGGGCTGGGTTACACCAAATTGGTCGATACGCTTGCGAATGATATTTTCAGTATTGTCTATCGCATCTTGAGCTTCTTTTCTCAAGGCAGAGATAACATCGCTGTCTGATGCTTTAGCTGGAAATTTATCTTTGTTCTCATAGTTACTGAACAAAGTCCACAATTCAATATTGGAATTTTGCTTTTTCCAAGATTGCTCGAACAGGGAAACAAAATCTTCTGTTGAATTTTTCTGAGCTGCAACGGCATCTTTGATAGCGTTGGTGAACGCAGGAGTTTCATTGTAGTCAGATAGAGCTATGATCAAATCAGGAATAGATACCTCCAAAGTAACACTCATACCGCCTTTTAAGTCAAGACCTAGGTTCAACTCATGTTGTTTCAAATAGCTGTAGGTGTGATCAAACAAAGGATAAGCCTTTGCATCCGCGCTGTCACGCAGGAGTTTGCGCTCCAAATCAAACACAGCAATGTCTGCTGCTTCACCCTCCAAGCCTGCTGAGGCAATGGAGTCAAGGGCCATTTGGTGAATGTTCTTCTCATAGCGAGAAGCTACCCATCCAAATGACAAGGAGTACAATACTGCCACCGCCAAAAGGATGACAAAGGTCCAAAGAATCGATCTATTCCGCATGTAACGTAATTTTTTTTCGGTTTTATAGTAAGGGGGCAAATATAATAAAATGAAGCTATGTACAAAGGACAAAAAAAAACCGGCTTTCGCCGGCTTTTTCGGCCTTTTTCAGGCTTCAGTATTTTTTAGGGCATCAAACCATTGGCTTTGGCTTGCTTCATAGCTGCGGCCAATCCAATTTTGTTGATGGTTTTCATTCCTTTCGGAGTAACACGCAATTCAATCCAACGTTGTTCTTCTTCAGACCAAAATTTCTTGTATTGCAAGTTGGGATAAAACTTACGACGAGTCTTAATGTTAGAGTGAGAAACGTGGTTTCCAGAAATCGTCTTTTTACCGGTGATTTGACAAACGCGTGGCATATATTCTAATTTTTAATTCTAAAATGAGGTCGGCAAATATAGTCAAGATTTTTTAAGTTCACATTTATTTGTTCAAAATGTTTAATCTCAAAAGATTGGTGACTTGTAAGCAGGTGGTTTCAATGTTTCTTTCCCTGTTGCTGCCCAATTGTAGGGTCTTGACAATTGTTCCTCTTGGACCTGCGACAGCTATGCAAATGGTGCCAACAGGAATGTCCATGTTTTGACTCTCCGGTCCTGCGTATCCCGTAGTTGCCAGGGCATAGGTAGTTTGAAATTTTTCTTTGCATTTTTCTGCCATGGCCATGGCAACGGTCTCACTGACAACATCATTTTTTTCCAAGACAATTGATTCAATGCCCAGCATTCCTACTTTCCATTGTGCGTTGTAGGGGACAATTCCTCCTTGAAAATATTGGCTGCATCCTGGAATGTCGGTGAAATGACTTTGTAACTTACCACCGGTGCAAGATTCTGCAATACTCAAGGTGCTCTTTTCTTTTAAAAGCAATTCATGCGCAAACTGATAGATAGACTTTTCTTCCTTGCTGAACAAGACTTCGCCCAATACGGATTTAATTTTTTCAGAGAACATCTCAATTTTTTCACCTCCATTAATTTGGTCGTATGAGGATAATCGGAGCTTTACAACTCCGGGGCTCGGCAAATACGCAAGTGAAATGCCTGATTCAATCATTTGGTCTTCAATGTAACTGATTTGATCTGCGATGTATGATTCCCCGACGCCAATAGTCATGAGCGTTTGGTGAATAATTTTGGGCATCTGAAATTGTTCTTTGATCCAATCAAAAACATATTGGTCCATTAACCCTTTCATTTCAAAGGGCACGCCTGGCATAGAAACAAGTACTTTTCCATTTTGCTCAAACCACATTCCAGGTGCCGTTCCTTGGTGGTTGGGAATGACCTTACATTTGCTCGGAACCAAAGCCTGGGCAGTGTTCACTTCTAACATGGGGAGCTTACGCTTGGTAAAAAAGTTTTGAACCCTTTGCAGCGTGTCCTCGTCAATGATCAATGCATCATTAAAAAAATCACAAATGGTTTTTTTGGTAATGTCGTCTTTGGTTGGGCCCAAGCCCCCTGTTACCAGAATGATGTCGGCGTGCGCCATGCTGTCCTGAAATTCAGATAATATATCTTCTTTTGAATCTGGAATTGTTTTGACACGTCTGATGCGAACCCCTTCTTGGTTGCAGCGCAATCCCAGCCAACTCGCATTGGTGTTGATGGTTTGCCCAATAAGTAACTCGTCTCCTATTGAAATGATATCGCAGTAAACATTTTTGATTTTCTCCATTCTCGTTTATATTCGCTTCAAACAAATTTATTCTCTAATTAACCAATAGCCCATGAAAAAGTTTTATTCATTCGGTGTATTGATGGC
>CAMCTV010000120.1 GCA_945878635.1 Chryseobacterium gleum
TTTCCACATTGGACGTTGAAGCGGCGAGTGGGATGTTGTTGGCATAAAGTGGAGACCAGTTGCTCTGGTTTACACTCACTTCAACACGTGTATTTCCTTGATAAAACCTGACGTATTGTTCCCATTCCAATGCGGCGTATTGAACGTTGCTCAGGTCTATGCTGTTCGTAGTGAGATGAGCCAAATGTGGTCCAGGAACAGGACCCGTTCCAAAGTTGGCAGGTACACAGGGTAGGGCATCATTGTCCCAATAGTTTGAATCAAAAATGATGAATCCATTGCTTTGCGTGGTGCTATTCATGGGCTCTCCCATGAAGTTAATGGTACAAGCGCCTCTAGAGCCAATCGTATTGTTTGGAATGGTGCTTGGTCCGCGGTATTCCCAACTGGCGCCATTGGCCTCTTCATTAATCCAACCCGCGGGGATGCCGTCACTAAAATTTTCTTGCCAAACGATGGTGTCTTGGCCTGTTGTAAAAAAATACAACGTCATCAAGCAGAGGGTAAGACATGAATTAAATGTGGTTTTCATGATTGAACGTTTGGGCTATGGTGAGAATAAAATTTTCTTGCTGCAAGCAATAGACACTAAAAGTAATGCATTTGTCTTTATTAATGTGGCACACTATGGAAATCTTGTCGTCAGATTCTTGAAAGGGTTGTGCAATGAGGTCATGGCTGAAATCAACACCATGACCATAAAACTTGTAAATGGCCTCCTTGGCAGACCATAGCATGAGATGACGGGTATCTGCTAATTCATTCCTCAAAAATTCCAATTCTTGGGGATGACAATATTTGTTTCGTACTTTGAAAATACTAGGATGAGGTGTTTGAATGTCAATACCAAAATCTCTGTCCGACCAGGCAAAGCAGCCAATTCCGTTGGAATGACTGATGCCAATTTGAGGATTTCCATTTTTAAGACGGGGTTTTCCTAGTGGATCTTTTGCAATATCATCCCATGACCAAGGACGGGGCATAAGAGCCGCTATCATATCAAACTCAGCTTGTCGATGCGGGTGAAGTCTTTGGGTTCTAATAGGATGATCCACCACGGGTGCGGGCTCAGCGTTGTGCCAAATCCTAATTTGAACGTCATTGATAACTAATTCCCTGATCATCAAAAAGATTCCATTTTTGTTGAGCGTTTGAACTCCATATCTTTGTATAAAATTAAAAACGTATGTTAACTGAAACCAAGATGAACTACAAAGTTAAGGACATGGGCCTTGCAGAATGGGGTCGCAAAGAAATTAAATTGGCAGAGGCAGAAATGCCGGGATTGATGTCCTTGCGTGAAGAATATGGCGCAATCAAGCCATTGCAAGGTGCACGTATCGCAGGATGTTTGCACATGACCATCCAAACAGCGGTTTTAATTGAGACTTTGGTAGAGTTAGGAGCAGATGTTTCTTGGAGTTCATGTAACATCTTTTCTACGCAGGACCACGCCGCAGCAGCCGTTGCTGATGCAGGCATTCCAGTTTATGCTTGGAAAGGCATGAATGAAGAGGAGTTTGATTGGTGTATTGAGCAGACATTGCATGCTTTCCCTGACGGCCAAGCTTTGAATATGATTTTGGATGACGGTGGAGATTTGACCAACATGGTTTTTGATCGTTATCCTGAGTTGGTGGCTGGAATTCGTGGTATTTCTGAAGAAACAACAACGGGCGTTTTGCGTTTGTATGACCGCGAGAGAAACGGAAGCTTGCTGTTGCCAGCAATCAACATCAATGATAGCGTAACCAAGTCCAAGTTTGATAACAAATACGGTTGTAGAGAATCATTGGTAGACGCATTGAGACGTGCTACAGATTTGATGATGGCCGGTAAAGTGGCTGTTGTTGCTGGTTATGGTGATGTTGGAAAAGGTTCAGCTGATTCGTTGAAAAATTCAGGTGTACGTGTTATCGTGACTGAAATCGATCCAATCTGCGCTTTGCAAGCTGCAATGGAAGGGTACGAAGTAAAGAAGATGGACACAGCCATCGCTGAAGCGGACATTATCGTTACAGCAACAGGTAATCACAAGATTATCGTTGACCGCCATTTTAAAAACATGAAGCACAATGCAGTGGTCTGTAACATTGGCCACTTTGACAATGAAATTGACATGGCTTGGTTAAACAACAATTATGGTGCTACAAAAGATATCATCAAGCCTCAAGTAGATAAGTATACCATTGATGGTAAGGATATCATTGTCTTGGCTGAAGGTCGTTTGGTGAATTTGGGTTGTGCTACAGGACATCCATCTTTTGTGATGAGTAATTCATTTACCAATCAGACATTGGCTCAATTGGAGTTGTGGCAGAACCACGATAAATACGAGAATAAAGTGTATGTATTGCCCAAGCATTTGGATGAGAAAGTTGCTCATTTACATTTGGCCAAGATTGGTGTAGAATTGGAGGTTTTAACCCCAGATCAAGCTGAGTATATTGGCGTAGCAGTTGAAGGTCCATTCAAGAATGACCAATACAGATATTAATCAGTTTTTCAAATGAAAAAGGCCCGAAAGGGCCTTTTTTTTTGACGCTTCATGTAGTTTTGCATCCGTATAATCTACGCTTATACCCGCTATGAAAAGACTTTACAATTTAATGGACAGGAGAGTCCTCAAGGCTCAAATGACCAAGGACAATATTCCAAGAACCACCGTTTCTTTTTATAAGTATTTTAAAATTCAGGATCCAGCTGATTTTCGCGATGGGGTTTACCAAAAAGCTTTTTCTTTGGGGGTCTTGGGACGCGTATATATAGCCTCAGAGGGAATCAACGCTCAGGTATCTGTTCCCACAGAGAATTTTGAAAGATTCAAATTATTTTTATATTCCATTCCGGCGCTTGATCAGGTCAGATTAAATACGGCAGTGGCGGACGATTCCCATAGTTTTTACATGCTCAAGGTCAAACTGCGCAAGAAAATTGTTGCGGATGGTTTGGATGACGCATCGTTTGATCCTGCCAATACGGGTGAATATCTGACCGCGCAGGCCTTCAATGAAATGACGGATGATCCCAATACAATTCTCGTGGATATGCGCAACCACTATGAGAGCGAGGTGGGTCATTTTAAAGGTGCAATTCTACCAGATGTAGATACATTTAGAGAGGAGTTACAGGTGGCAGAAGATTTATTAAAGGACAACAAGGAGAAGAATTTGGTCATGTATTGCACCGGTGGAATTCGATGCGAAAAGGCTTCGGCATACATGAAGCATTTGGGTTTTAAAAATGTCTATCATTTGGAGGGAGGCATTATCAAATATGCCAGAGATGCCAAAAGTCAAGGTTTGACCAATAAATTCAAAGGTGTTAATTTTGTTTTCGATGAAAGATTGGCAGAGCGCATTTCGGATGATGTTATCGCGCAATGCCACCAGTGCGGTTCCCCGTTTGATAAACATACCAATTGTGCCAATTTGGGTTGTCACATTTTATTCATTCAATGCCCAACTTGCATGGAGAATTATTGCAATTGTTGTTCAGAAGCTTGTAATGAGGTGATTAGAATGCCAGAAGAAGAACAAAGAAAAATACGCAAAGCCCAACAGCCAAAGCGAAATGTGTTCAAAAAGGGCCGTTTGGGGAAATTGTAATTTTTTTTGATATTTGGTGAAATTGAATTAAATTGCACACAATTCAGCAGCATATGAAAAACATTTTTACATTTTGTCTAGCCATTTTGTCTCCGTTTTTTTTGATGGCACAATCATTCTCACCTACCGCTATTGTCTCTGCAGGCAACGCGGCAACGGTGAACGGAACATACGTTTCTTGGAGCGTAGGTGAAACTTTTGTTACTACCTTATCAGGCGGTGATATTATTTTGACACAAGGATTCCAGCAACCAGAATCGGACAACGATTTGGACAATGATGGTTTTGCAGCAGATGTCGATTGCGATGATAACAACGCGGACATTAACCCAGCAGCCATAGAAATATGTGATGCCATAGACAACAACTGTGATGGTTTGATTGACGAGAATTTGTCTTCCACGTACTATGCAGACTTTGATGGTGATGGATACGCAGGTTTCACAAATACACTGGACACATGTGCAATGCCAAATGGGTATAGCGATGAGCCAACAGATTGTGACGATGACAATGCTGCTGTTAATCCAGCAGCCGAAGAAATTTGTAATCAAATTGACGACAACTGTAACGATGCCATCGACGAAGGTCAAGGTTCAGTATTCTTTGCTGATTTGGATGGTGATGGCTATGGTGATGCAGGCAGTGTGATTGAGGCATGTGAACTTAGCCCAGGACTATCGGTTGATGCCGGAGATTGTGATGACAATGATGCCAACGTTAACCCATTGGCAGAAGAAATTTGTGACAATGGAATTGACGACAATTGTGATGGTGTAGAACCCAGCTGCAATGTTCAAGGATGTACAGATAATACGGCATGTAATTTTGACCCGTTGGCTACCTTGAATGATGGTTCATGTCTGTATCCTGAGCAAGCGTATTTGAATTGTGATGGAAATTGTTTGAACGATACTGATCAAGATGGAATTTGCAATGAATTGGAAATTTCAGGATGTACAGATGATTTGGCTTGTAACTACAATCCAGAAGCCACTGATAGCGATAACTCTTGTACTTTCCCTGAAAATGAATTTGTGGATTGTCAAGGCGTTTGTAACAACGATGTTGACGGAGATGGAATTTGTGATGAGTTAGAGGTGGCGGGTTGTACAGATCTAGCTGCATGTAATTATAATCAAGACGCTACTGATAGCGATAATTCATGTACTTATCCATCCAATAATTTTGTTGATTGTTTTGGAACTTGTATCAATGACACAGACCAAGATGGAATATGCAACGAGTTGGAAATTGCAGGATGTACGGATGATTTGGCTTGTAATTACAATCCAGAAGCAACCGATAGCGATAATTCATGTACTTTCCCAGAGAATGAGTTTGTAGACTGCCAAGGAGTTTGTAATAATGATGCCGATCAAGATGGTGTTTGTGATGAGTTAGAAATTTCGGGATGTACCGACCCTTCCGCTTGTAACTATAATGAAGTTGCAACAGAAGATGATGGTTCTTGCTCAGCACCTGGTATCGAATTGTGCAACGGCGTAGATGACAATTGTAATGGCCAAGTGGATGAAGGGTTGACACCTGGAGCAATCGCTTCAACTGCGGTGAACACCAATGTTTATCCCGTTTGTGTTGCTGGCAATATGTTCTCAGCCAATTTGAATAATGGAACTGATTCTCCTGTCATTGACGGAAATGGTCCTGACCTGTGGTATGCAATGACCGCACAACACAATGCCTTGCGTGTTGGTTTGTCTGCAGCAACAGGAAACAATACCCTACAATTGTACAGAAACAACAACGGATGTTTGGAGTTGATTGCTACTGAAAACGAAGCGACTTCTGGAAATCAAACATTGATTTATGATCAGTTGGAGGTAGGACAAGCTTACTATGTTGCGTTACACAGAAACAGCGGAACTTCCAATAATTCTGCAAAAATTTGTTTCCATCACTTCGTTGAGTCTACTTGTGACAATTATTATTCAAATGGAACAGGAGTGTACTCTAGTGTATGCAGCAGCTACAAAGTTGCGTATCGTGCCAATGCCACTAGCTACAGCATAAATATGTTGTCAGCATCTCAAAACAGTGTCAATTTGAACTACACACCTTACACCTATACAACTCCAAATAGTGGAACTGTAATTGCTCGTTTGGGAACTTTAGTGGCTCCAAATAATACAGGAAGTGC
>CAMCTV010000121.1 GCA_945878635.1 Chryseobacterium gleum
TGCGCTGGACAAGCAATGGATACCGCAATCGTTTCAGATACAGGATGGGCGTTTCACTTCCCTTTGGAAAAGACAAAGGAACCTACAAGCCCTACCAAATCAGTGCGAGCAATGAATTGTTTTTTACAGATAACGAACCTTATTTTGAACGGAATCGTTTTTTACTTTCTTTTCAATACAAACCTTCATCATTCACCGCAATCCAATTGGGTTATTTGAATCAGTTGGACTACAAAATCAATGACGAGACGGGCCGTGATTTCGTTGTCATTGGATTCTACTTGGACATCTTCCGAACAGCTGCGAACAATGAATAAAATTGTTTTATTCAACAATTACCATTCACAATTAAAAACGCCCGCACCAGCGATAGCAGCGGCATCCTTGGGGGAGTGAGGGGAACGGAGTGACCCGAGGGAGCCCAAGATAGAGCGGATAGCGCGGTGACCTGCGGGGAGCGAAGCGAAACGCGGGGCAGGTGCCCAAATCCATCATGATTCAAGAAGGATTTTTTTGAGAGATTTCCCAATCCATTCAAATGTGATGTTAATAGAATCCAATGCATCAAACATTGATTTGCTTGAAATATTTGATTATTTTCATTGCCGCATCTCACTCAGAAACAAGTCTCTTCTATGAAACACTTATTACTCGGATTATTTTTATTCATCCAACTGCCGTATCTCATTTTGGCCCAAAAGGATTTTAACTATGATAATGGAATGAAATGGGGTAAATATGATGTGGGACATCGCAAGATGTTTGGCCAAGATACCAGCCGCACTTACGATTACAGCCTTGGAGATTCCACTATGGGTAATATGAAATACGGCCGACCCATCCTCATGAATATCTATTATCCTGCGAAAAAATCTAAAGGTGGTCAAAAGATTGTCATTCAGGATTTGTGGCAATTTACTGGCAATACACAAATGAGTCACTTCTTAAAAAATTTCCAAGCTTATGAACTTGATATGTCGAAAAAATATGCCATTGATGACAATCTAAAGCTGAATGAATTTACCGGTGACACATCCTCTTACCGAACAACAATGGATCAATTGTTTAAGCAGTATTCCTCCACCAACCTTTTTTCAAAGGACGGCTTGGAACCTTTGAGCCAGGATTTACCCGTTGTTATTTACCATCAAGGATTGGGTGGGACATTTGACGAAAACATTCTCATGATAGAATTGCTCGCTTCTCATGGCTTTTTGGTGATTACATCTTCTTTTGTAAATAGTGATGCTTCATGGACACTTGGCGTAGGTGACACTGACGCCTCCATCGGGGATATTGATTTCATCATCAATTACACTCAATCAAGCCTTTCCTACAGTAACCAAATCTTCTTGATGGGACATAGTTTTGGGGCTAATACCATGTTCACTTATCCAGCTGTTGGAAAGCACCGTGTGAGTGGAATAATACCATTGGACTCTGATTATGGATACTCCTACTATTATCACATGAATGAAAAAAATGCACCTGATTTGAGTAACCAAAAAAATTATATCGACTTACCCATTTTTGCTGCAGGGAGGAGCGATGCGCATTTTAGAATGATTGATTTATTGGATAAAAGCAACCGAAATTTTTTGAAAGTCAATCATTTCAAGCACAATGATTTTTGTGCACAAACCATCATCGGTGCCGCACAATGCCTACCCTACTCAACGCAGCAAGAACAAATAAGATCTAAGCGTTTGCAATACCAAAAATTGAATGAACTGATCTTGACCTTCCTAAAAAACTGCTTAAAAGACAACCAAAAAAATTTATCTTCTATTCCTCTTGACACTAATCAAATGATTTTAGAAGTAGTTGATGCTGGTGAACGTTCCTTGATGAATGCTCGCTTTGAAATTGGAGAGAAAAAATGCCCCACCAATACGCAACTTCTTGATTTGATTGAACTCCATGGGATACAAATAGCAGGAGAAGAATGGTTAAACTGCAATGAGCTGAAAGACACAGCAACCTTCGATTTTGAATGGATCTCAATTTTTGATGCATTGCTGCATGAAAAAACAACTGCACACGCCATACAATTTTTGGAATTTTATGTTCTTCACAGACCATTGGACCAGCACCTTGGTGGGTTTGCTTACTTCACATACGAAAAATCATTTACAGACTATGGCGATGGTTTTCATTTCTATAAAGCCAATCAAATTTTTAAATGGATGACGCAAAATGTACCCAATGAAATAGAAGGATACAAGGGAATGATCATGAATAAACGTGTGGAAGAATATCATGCGGAAGCAGAACAAAAAGAAAGATTAACATCTGAACTTGAATTAATGTGTACAGCGCTATTGGAGCAATTCCCTAACTATTTCAATTTACCCGTGGACAATGATTGGGATGAGACCATACAACGCATCGTAAAAAAGAACACTGAAAAAATTGACTGACCTATGAGATTCTCTTTTCGCCTTTATTGCATATCAACAGGTATAATATTCTTGGCCTGGATTGCTAAGATGCATTTTATTTTTGGAGGAGACTATTTGTTCCGCATTGGAACGATTGGTGTATTGACATCTTTCCTATTTCAAATACCATTCTATATTAAACATAGCGAATTGCGACAACAATCATTAACCCGATTGTATGTTGTCAACAATATCTGCCTGTTCATTGCATATTTGGGAATGATGCTCAAAGTTTCCCATATTATGAATACGCAATTTGAAAAAGACCTGGTTCTTGATTTCATTGGAATACCTGCTTTAGTTATCTCTCTATTCCAATTGTTTACAAGCGCAGAAAGGCTCATACATGCGAATCGTTCCAACCAAATTATATTAATGAAATACATTGTAATGCCTTGGGTACTATTTCTTGTTTCATTTTTATTGTATTCAGTATACTCGGTCATTTTGACTACCCTTTAAGGTAATGTAACAGCAGACTTTCGAAAATATAAACGCACCAGCGATAGCAGCGGCATCCTTGGGGGAGTGAGGGGAACGGAGTGACCCGAGGGAGCCCAAGATAGAGCGGATAGCGCGGTGACCCGCGGGGAGCGAAGCGAAACGCGGGGCAGGTGCCCAAATACTATCCATAAAAAAAGCCCTACATCTGCAGGGCTTTTTCTTTTGTTGTCTTTTAAGTCTATGCGTCAATCTTGGCGTACTTGGCGTTGGCCTCGATGAAGGCGCGGCGTGGCGGTACATCATCACCCATTAACATGGAGAAGACGTGGTCACATGCTGCTGCATTCTCGATGGTAACCTTGCGCAAAGTGCGCTTCTCTGGATTCATTGTTGTTTCCCACAACTGCTCGGCATTCATCTCTCCCAATCCCTTGTAACGCTGAACGTTGACACTGCTCTCCTGCCCTGCTCCTCTCATTTCTGCTATCAGTCCGTCGCGCATTTCCTCATTCCATGCGTACTCTGCCTTGTTGCCTTTCCTCACCAAATACAAGGGAGGAGTGGCGATGTAAATGTGACCGCCTTCTATCAACTCCTTCATGTGTCTGAAGAAGAAGGTCAAAATCAATGTTTCAATGTGCGATCCATCCACATCCGCATCACACATGATGACAATCTTGTGGTAACGAAGTTTGGTCATGTTCAACGCCTTGCTGTCGTCCTCCGTTCCAATGTAAACGCCTAGTGCTGTATAAATATTCTTGATCTCTTCGTTCTCCAATATCTTGTGCTGCATGGCTTTTTCTACGTTCAAGATTTTACCACGCAATGGCAAAATGGCTTGGAACACACGGTCGCGACCTTGCTTGGCCGTTCCACCTGCAGAGTCTCCCTCAACCAAGAACAATTCTGATTTCACTGGATCTTTCTCTGAACAGTCGGCCAACTTACCTGGTAAGCCACCTCCTGTTCCCACTCCTTTTCTTTGCACCATCTCACGCGCCTTGCGCGCAGCAACACGCGCCTGGGCCGCCAAAACTACTTTACCTACTATGGCTTTGGCATCGTTGGGATGTTCTTCCAAATAAGCTTCCAACATTTCAGAAACCACTTGGCTCACGGGAGCTACGGCTTCCTTGTTTCCCAACTTGGTTTTGGTTTGACCTTCAAATTGTGGTTCTTGAACCTTAACAGAAACAATGGCTGTTAACCCCTCGCGGAAGTCGTCACCGGAAATTTCAATTTTCAATTTGTCCAACAATCCGCTTTTCTCTGCGAAGTTTTTCAAGGTGGTGGTTAAACCACGGCGAAAACCTTGCAAATGCGTGCCCCCTTCGTGGGTGTTGATGTTGTTAACGTAGCTGTAGATATTCTCGTTAAAAGAATCATTGTACACCATGGCCACTTCCACTGGAATTGGACCGTCTGTGCGCTCCATGTGGATGACCTTTTGAATGATGTTGGGACGACTTTGATCGATGAAGCGAACAAACTCCGACAATCCCTCTGAGCTCTCAAACAACTCACCTTTGAAACTTCCATCCTCATTGGTCTCACGGCGATCCGTTAATCTGATTTTGATTCCTTTGTTCAAGAAAGCCAATTCGCGCATGCGGTTGGCCAATGTATCGTAGTTGTATTCTAATACATCAAAGATGCTGGCATCTGGTTGGAAAGTGACGATGGTACCTTGCTTCGCCGTAACACCATCTTCCTTGACAGGATAGAGTGGCTTTCCGATAGAATATTCCTGAACATATACTTTACCACCGCGGTGAACTTCAGCTCTAAGCAATGTAGATAAAGCGTTAACGCAACTCACCCCAACGCCGTGCAAACCACCGGATACTTTGTATGAGCCTTTGTCAAACTTACCACCTGCACCAATTTTGGTCATTACAACCTGAAGGGCTGAAACACCTTCCTTGGCGTGCATATCCACAGGGATACCGCGACCATTGTCCTCTACGGTGATGCTGTTGTTTTCATTAATGGTAACGTAAACGGTATCACAATAGCCAGCCAAAGCCTCGTCGATGGAGTTGTCCACTACTTCATACACCAAGTGGTGTAATCCTCTGGTACCGATGTCTCCGATGTACATGGCAGGGCGCATGCGCACGTGCTCCATGCCTTCCAAGCTCTGGATATTGGCGGCAGTATAATTGGCTGAATTGGGGTTGCTTTCACTCATGGTAATTACAATAAATATTTGTTTGGTTTCTATCGTCTAAAAATCACTTGTAAAGCTTCATTCACAAGGCTTTCAAAGATACAATGGTCCTGAAAAAAAGGCATAAAATACGGGGGCCTAAACCCCCGAATCTTGTTCACATTTCATCAACAAATACCAGCCTTAAAAAGACAAGGCTGCACCCAGCTGAAAGAGTACCCGTTGCTGGTCATAACCATTCCAAATCTGATAGCGCTGGGAAACAGTGTTGTAGACCTTGACCCAAGCAGCAATCTGCTTGTTGTATTGGTACTTGACCTCCAAATTGGCATCTACAAAGCCGCGCATCTTTTGCTCACTGATACTGCGTTCATTCCATTTGAGCCCTTCGACTGTCGCTGGCTCAGTGGTCAATGAATCTTGAATACCCAATGCATAGCGATCCCCGATGTAATGCACCTGCGCTGCGATATTCCATTGGTCATTGAACTTGAAACGTCCTGTAGCAGTTCCCTTCCAGGTAGGCAAGTTCCAAGCTTTGTTGGAACCTTCTACTTTGTAGTAATAATAATGTCCAATCAAATCCCAATCCCAATGTTCGCCACTGCGCATCATCCAACGGGCGTGTGCATCGATTCGATCCATGTTGCCATACAACACATTGAATCTGTTGCCAT
>CAMCTV010000122.1 GCA_945878635.1 Chryseobacterium gleum
CCCTTCCCAATTTCTTTGCCGATAGGTTTGGGCTTGCTGCGGTGGATGCAAAACTTGAATTTTATTGGCAATGATTTTCTTATACTCCGGAAAATATTGCAAAACCCTCTTCTGAATTTCCATTGTACTTTGGGACAACGCCAAAAGCACTTTGCAATTGGGCTGAACCATTGCATCCATTGCCCGATGAATGACTGGATCAACTGTCAACATTTGCAAAGTATCCTCATGTTTAAATCCTGATTTCATTTTGTTGAAGTATGGCAACACCGTTTCAAAAGTCGTCATCCATGGCGTATTGCTATAACTGACACTATTGAAAAAATGCATGCCATCCACTCCTGCAGGCCAAAGGGATTGATACTGATAATAATCTGAACCAAACAAAGGTGAGCGACCCCGTTGCGTCAACCAAAAGTTGATACGGTTGAGATATGCATAAAAATTATACCGACTGATATTCTTGTATTCAACAAAGGAAACGCGATCTATGATGTTTCGCCTTTCTGGATAATTATTTCCGGTATAGCCCACCTTCATATCAAGCGTGCATTATGGCATCGGCGTATCTCGCCCAACTCATCATGGCCGTTTTTTCCTTTACACTGTTCCGATCAATGGGTTGATCCAAAAACTTCATCATGACTTTTGCCATATCCTCAATATCGCCATCCTTGGCCAAATACCCATTAAAACCATCCGTAATGGTTTCAGGAAAATGTCCGACGTTGGTGGCCAACAATGGCAGTGCGAAATTATAACTGAGCGATTCGATACCGCTGGGTGTCGCTGTTCTATAGAACAACAAAACAGCATCACTCACTTGAAAAAAAGGAGGAACTTCTTCGTTGCCAATGAATCGGTTCACGACATAACAATCTTTTTCAATGCCCAATTTTTGAATCCAAGCCAAAGGTTGGTCTTCTCGTTCGTCATCCTTTTTATTAAGCAAAATACGCTTGGCCCAACCAAAGACCATTTGCTTAAAACGCGTGGACCACTTGGATTGATCCAAAGTGTTCCAAAACGATTCACCTGCTATAACCAAACTCACATCATCGCGTTGCGCCCTAACCTTGGCAAATGCTTGGATGGCTTGATCCAAACCTTTGTATCGTCTGATAAATCCAAAGAACAAAAAAACATGTTTCTTCAAACCCCATTCTTGTTTTAATTTTTCAATATCCAAATCTTGCTGGGGCTTGAACAAATCATAAATGGGATGAAACAATTTGATGACTGTATTGGAACCGCGATCTCCATTCTCAGTCAAATGAAAAGACTTGGAAGAGAATACACTTTGCAACTCTTCATAAGTCTTCAATGCATGAACGATAATGGTATCGGCCTTCCCCAATGCCCATTTCGTCAAGACTTTATCTATAGAGGAATGTTCTTTTTGCTGAACAAAATGGACATCGAAAATCACCTCACAATGCCCTTTCAATCCCTTTGCAATAAAATACAACGGCAAACCTTGCAGAGCAATGCTCCATTGAAAAATGACTTTACTTGCTTTGAGTGACTTGATCTTCTGAACTGTCTCCCTCCAAGTATGCGGGTTATTGTAATTGGTAATGTAATGAACCTGGACCTTGGAATCCTTTAACAAATCTGATTTGCTGGACTTGTCGACAAACTCTCGGGGAATAATAGCAGGATATTGTTGGGTCCACGAAACAATGTGAACCTCGCAATCACCGCGTTTGTCCAATGCCAAAGCCAATGAAGTGTTGTAATTCTGAATCCCTCCTTTGAACAAAGGACCAGGACCAAAACACACCACTACCTCTTTGCTCATGCATTCAATTGTTTAAGCGCAGCTTCGTATACACGGCGCATTCCTTCTTCAGTAGAAATCTTTGCCTTCCATCCCAATTTTTCTTCAACAAAAGTCATATCGCAATAACGTGAATGCACACCAACTGGCTTATCCAACAAAGGTTTGATGGTGGGCTCATAGCCCGCAAATTGACAGAACAATTGAATAATCTCACGGAATGATGTCAATTTCCCCATTCCAATATTGATAGCAGTACCATCATGTATGTGATCCATGGCTAACAAAATACAATCAATCACATCATCGATGTGAACGAAATCTCGACCCTGATGACCACTGCCCCAGACTTCAAAAGGATCTTCCTTTCGAGCCGCTCTGGCGGCAATGGCAGGAACAGGATAGGTCAAATCTTGGTCTTCTCCATATCCACTGAATGGACGAATGCAAGTTACTTTCAATCCATAATGAGAGGCGGCAATTTTGGCTAAGAATTCACCGGTCAATTTGCTCCAACCGTAAGTCATATCAGGTTCGCCCATCCTTTTGAAATCGATGTCACTCTCTTTGAGGGCAATGGCGCCAACAACGGTTTGCAAATCCACTGGATATGCCGCAGAAGAGCTGGGGTACAACAAGCGCTCGGGCTTGTAATTCACTGCCCAATAGAACATCTCCGCATCAATGGCCAAATCAAGGGCCACCATCATGGGATCACCATCAATTTTGGCACGACCACCTACAATAGCTGCGAAATGAAACACATCAGCAATACGGTCGCAATCAAACGGAAAATCATCAGCGAAATGCTGCGGATTGTCCATCAATCTGCGCATCACTTTTAGTGCGTCATCATGGATGAACAATGCACGGGAATCGTACACTACATAGTCTTCACCCCTCACAGCCGTTTCATGCGTCAACCAAGTATCTGGGTGAGTCCCAACCATCAAGTTATCAATAAAAACAACTTGATCTTGCGTTGTATTCAATAATCGTTTGACCATATTGCGACCCACAAAGCCACAGCCACCGGTCACCAAATGCGTTTTTACATTCTCCATTTCAGTTGGCAAATTACGAAGGAATGCGCTACTTTTGAGCTCCTCATGAACGAGTTTTACGCAACCATTTATGAATTGGTAAAAGTGATTCCGAAAGGAAAAGTAACGACCTATGGCGCCATCGCCGCTGCATTGGGTAAGCCCAAGGGAGCGCGTTTGGTGGGATACGCCATGAATGCTTGTGATAAAACTTTACCGGCACATCGTGTGGTCAACCGCAACGGTATGTTGACAGGAAAAGTCCATTTTCCAGGACCAGAGGAAATGGCCAATCGGTTGCGGGCTGATGGAATTGAAGTTATTGGAGACCAAATTAACGGCTTTGAAAATCATTTTTGGGATCCTGGTTTTGAATGGCAATCAATGTAAATCCAATTGAATTCTTTGCTTTGCCCATGGCGTTTTTAATCCTCGCCACAATGCCCAGGCTGAGAACCCTCCCATGAACCAACCCATGAGCACATCCGTCAAATAATGCACACCCAAATACATCCTAGAGAAACCAATCAACAACACCCAAATAGCCAGAATGATGGTCCAAGCACGATGTACAGGACGCATCACCAAAATAAAAAACAAAGCTACGGCCATGGTATTGGCGGCGTGACTGGAATAAAAACCAAATGTTCCTCCCTTGTAATCATTGCCGTTGTTGTCTTTGACAAAATGCAACAAGCCTTCCAGGGCAGGCTCATGGCTCGGGCGGAGACGTTCCACCAAGGGTTTGAACACCGAAGAAGCCACTTGGTCATTGAACAAAATCAACAACCCAAAAAGCAAGATAAGCTTCCAAACTGAAATTTGAAACCTCCTCAATAACATAAAAATCATCAACAAATACAAAAAGAAACTCGTATCCCGATAACTCACCCACCACATGAACTGATCCCCGAAAGGAGTGTGGTTCTCATGGATAAGGGCAATGAGGGACTGGTCGATACTCATGCTTTAATCTTGACCAAACATGGCCTCTATCAAGTGGCGGTAATTTTCCATGATGCGTTTGCGCTTCAACTTCAATGTTGGTGTTATTTCGCCTTTGTTTATTGAAAAAGACTCACCAACAATTTGGAATGTTTTGATTTGTTCCCATTTTCCAAAACGAATATTGATCTTCAAGATGTCTTGCCAAATCAATTCCTTGATGGTATCATGGTGCAGCCATTGGTCGCCGTGGTCTTGTGCAATGCCTTTTTGACGGGCAATCTCTGCTAGAACCAAACGATCCGGAACAATCAACGCTCCGGGAAATTTTTGGTTCTCCCCAATGACCATGCATTGCTCGATGTACAAAGATTCCTTCAACGCATTCTCAATCACTTGCGGAGCGACATATTTCCCGCCACTGGTCTTGAACATTTCTTTTTTGCGATCCGTAATGGACAAAAATCCATCTCTGAATTCGCCAATATCTCCCGTAAGAAACCAACCGTCCTTAATGACTTCAGCCGTCAATTCAGGTTGTTTAAAATACCCCATCATGACATTGGGACCTTGAACCGTGATTTCACCATCTTCCATGATTTTAACCTGCACTCCATCTATCAACTTACCCACCGATCCAACGCGCAACATGTCCTCTCCACGAACAGTGTTGACCGTAACTACAGGTGAAGTTTCAGTGAGACCATATCCCTCTAAAACCGTCATTCCAGCTGCGTTAAAAAAACGTGCCAGTCGAGGCTGTAAAGCTGCACTTCCCGATGCAATGGCTCCTATTCGCGTCAATCCCAACGCTGCTCTGACTTTGCTAAATACTAGCTTATTGGCTAAGCCAAGTTGTATACGATAAGAAAATGATTTCCCAGAAGGCTCCCATTCCAAGGCTAAATTCAAAGCCCATTGAAACAATACTTTTTTAATCCCCGTATTGGCCAACCCTTTTTGAACAATTCCATCGTACACCTTTTCCAACAACCTGGGAACTGCTGTAAAAACATGGGGGTGACAATGATTCAAATCCTCTTTGATTGACTCCATATTGGTCATGTAAATGGTCACGCCATTCAACATATACAAATAATGCAGCATGCGTTCAAAAATGTGGCAACAAGGCAAGAAACTCAAAGAAGCCGAATTTCCCTTTTCCAACAGTGGCAAACGAGGATCAGACGCAACAACATTGGTAGCAATGTTTTCATGGCTGAGCATTACCCCCTTGGGAAGACCTGTGGTTCCTGAAGTATAGATGATGGTAGCCAAATCCTGCGCTTTCACGGCATCCCGGCGCGCCTTCAATTCCGTCAAACGCTCGTTGTTCTTTAATGCAAAACTATTCCAAGCTTCCAAACCAACCACCTCATCAAATGAAAACACTTGAGGCTGTGCAATTAGCTTGGGATAAATAGACTTCACTTTGTCATACAAAGCGGCATCGGATAAAAAAATCAATTTGGCCTCAGAGTGGTTGAGAATGTATTCATAATCTGATTCTGTCATGGTGGGATAAATCGGCACATCCACTGCACCAATTTGCAAAGCGGCATGATCCACGATATTCCATTCAGCGCGATTGTATGAAGTAATCAATGCAATGCGATCACCAGGGGCTATGTCCATTTCTAAGAGACCTTGGGCCAAAGCTTCCACTTGTTGAGTGAATGAAGCAGTGGATATCGATTGCCATTGGTCTCCTTTCTTTGTCACAATCATTTCCGACAATGGATATTGATCCATTTGGTGGTACGGAAAATCAAATAATCGCGTTGGTTTGGTCATATTGCGAATATAACCAAAACAGATTAGACAATTTTTAGCAACAGAATCAAATGTGTTTTAACTGTTCTGAAATGAATAACTGTTCATTAATGGGCTGGTTACCAAAAAAATCCAAATCAATTGAATCTCTATGTCCGTATTGAAGTGCCAACGAAGTACCACCTAC
>CAMCTV010000123.1 GCA_945878635.1 Chryseobacterium gleum
TCCAAACCAAGAATTCGGTTTCTGATCTGTTGGTTGAATAAGTTGGCTCTCTTGTTAGAACGGGTAATGACAATGGTATCATCCATGCCGAATTCACTGTACATATTCTCAATGAGCGGCTGAACATCACTGTCTACGCGGATGACATCCGTATATCCCTTGGCGATGAACTTGGGCAATTGTTCCGCGCGTTGTACAATAAGATAACGCAGTAATGTGGCATTGTGCAATATCCCTGAGTCTTGTGCTTGGCGAATGACCTCCTTGAGGTGAATTTCAGCCAAGAACAAATCATAATTCAAACGCAAACCATCGGCTACCAAAGCGGGACTTCTATCGCTTCCAACGGGTGGCAACTGAGCCTCATCACCTATGAGCATTAACTTGCAGCGCTCGCCACTGTATACATGCGTAATCAAATCATCCAACAAGTCACCACTGGCCAAATCATCAAACTTAAAATTCATGGCATCTGCGCCAATCATTGAAGCTTCATCCACAATGAAAATCGTATCCTCTGCTTTGTTCTCCTTGAGTTCGAACCAAATTTTACCCGATCTATCTGAACGCTTGTAATAAATCTGACGGTGAATGGTAGAAGCTGTTCTTCCAGAATAATTACCCAAAACCTTGGCAGCCCTTCCCGTAGGAGCCAGCAAGACGACACGCAAACCATAGCTTTCTAATGCCTTCACCATGGATTGAACCGTAGTTGTTTTACCCGTACCGGCGTATCCTTTGACCAATAAAACACAACGCTGTTTTGGTGTTGCAGCAAAGCGACCAAAAACATGCAGCAACCTACCCTGCCCTTCAGTGGGTTGAAAAGGAAGAAAAGAAAGTGCTCTTTCCTCAAACATCTGGCTCAGGTTGGATTGACTCATGTTGAAAATTGTTTTGCAAATTACGGAAAGGCCGAAGGATTATGTAGATTCGCAGGACGAATAAATGATGCGAATATTGAGATGACCCATGTGCCTCTTATCGAAGTACCTGAAAAATGGTTGAAGCAATCGGACCAGATGCATTTGGCCCTTCATATCCATGCAGAGGGACTTCAATTGGCCTTGTTTGATTATCAAAATCGACAACCCGTGCATTTGTTTCGGTTAAAAATTCAACCCTGGGAGTTGTCAGGATTGATAACACAGCAAGGTTTGCATCAATACCTTTTCCGCAAGGTGAGCATCACGTATGACAGCGACAGTTGGACCTTGGTGCCTGAGTTGTTTTTTGATGAAAACAAAATAGACCTTTGGATGGCAGACCTGACGGCGCATCAAATGCACCATGCCTTGTTGGCTGATGAAAGAGTGTACTTAATTGATCGGCATCATCAATCGATGGAAAGCGTTGCCATGCTTTTCCCTCAAGCTACCGTACAATGTTGGGTACATCCTTGGTTGCAATTGACCTCACCGCAACAAGAAAAAGGAGAGATTTTATTTGCCAATATCGAAGCTAAAAAAATCAGCATCCACTTGATCAAGGAGGGAAAACGTCTGTTGGCCAATCCCTTTGAATCAAGAAGTTGGGAAGACAGTTTGTATTTTATTTCCGCTGCCATGCAAAACTTCAGTTGTTCAGAAAACTCCATGGTAGTTCTTACAGGCGAAGAAGTGAATGAAGAGCTCATTGCGTCAATGGCCCCATACATTAAGGGATTGACACCATGGCTGCCTCCCATGGGATTGCATTTGCCAAAGACCGAATCTATGCCTGCTCAATGGCACAGTGTTTTGATGCATACATTATGCGCATAATTGGAGGCATATACAAAGGACACCCCATCGAGGTGCTCAAAAAATTCAATGGACGACCCACCACTGATTTCGCTCGGGAAGGTTTAATGAACATTTTGTATCACATGATTGACATGGAAGGTGCGCATGTACTGGATTTGTTTTCAGGAACTGGAGCACTTGGATTGGAATGTGCTTCAAGAGGTGGTGGACATATTACTTCAATAGAATTGCAAGCATCCCATGTGATGCATATCAAAAAGAATCATCAAAAGTTTCAAATCAAGGGTACAGCTATCAAGGCGGATTGTTTGGTTTGGTTGAAGCAAAATACAACAAACTTTGATTTGATTATCGCGGACCCTCCATTTGATTTGGCGCAAATGACGGAACTACCAGACCTCTGTTTACATCACTTGAAAGAAGATGGACTATTGGTTTTGGAGCATGGAAAAGAACATACCTTTGAAACACATGGCTCATTTATCAAAATGAAAAAATTTGGGCATGTACATTTTTCGTTTTTTCAGAATTTATCAAAATGAAGAGAATAGCTGTATTTCCTGGGTCTTTTGATCCCATTACCAAAGGACACGTCAATGTAGTTGAGCGCAGTGCGCTGCTCTTTGATGAGATCGTTGTTGGCATTGGAACCAATACATCCAAGCAATACATGTTTCCTTTGGAGCAAAGATTAGAATGGTGCAGACAGAGTTTTGCTCATGTTCCCAATGTTCGGGTTGAGACCTTTCATGGATTGACCATCGATTATTGTCAATCCATTGGTGCGGCCTATTTATTGCGTGGCATACGCAACGGAGGTGATTTCGAATATGAACGATCCATTGCACACATGAATAAATCCTTGTACCCTCTGATTGAAACCATTTTGATGTTCACGGATCCACAATATGCCTTTGTGCACAGCACGATTGTTAGAGAGGTACTGCGAAATAAAGGGGATGTTTCCTCGTTCCTTCCTTCAGTGGTAAAAGTGTATGATGAAGAATAAAAAAGCTTTCATTTTATTGTTTGGAATTCTGAGCTGGACAATTCCAACATGGAGTATTCAAATAGCGGGCTCATTTCCTCTGGGCGTTAACCAAACCATGACATTAGAAGTCTGTCGTGATTTCATTTCAGAAAAAAGGGAAGTAATTGGAAGAATCCCCATCGACGCATCGGGTAATTTTTCATTTGATATCCCTATTGAAACACCTGCCCATGTTTTCTTTTTTCGTTTAGGTCGTTGGGAAGGTATATTTTATGGAGAGACCACTGGACAATACCAGGTAGAGCTACCAACACTAAAAACAGCAGGTCCGATTCAGTTTGACAAAGCTGAGATTCCCGTGCTTTGGGTGAGTGGCTCTGATGATTTGCACAAAAGAGTTTTGACTTATTATAAAGACTACAATAACTTTTTAGAAGAACATTATTTTGACTTTGCAGCTGAGACATCTATTGGGAAAGAAGAACAACGTGTTCATTTGAAAAAGAAAGGGCAAGATTTAGACATGATGCCCGAGAGCAATACCAAGAATGACAGTATACAAATTGCGCAATTTGGTCAAATTGTAAAATCATTTGATGATTCATTGCAACAAGTTCTTCCTTTGAATCAATTCAAATTCTTGAATATCCTTCATCAGTATTCCATGGCGAGGTTGTATTTGATAGCAAAATCACCTCGTACAGAATTGATGCAACAGTACTTTGGAAGCAACAATGCGCCAGCCTATTACCACCCTGCTTATGTTCAAGCTTTGGAGTTGTATTTCAGTGATTTCTTTATCAAAGGGCCCAACAAGTTTGTGCAGGACAGTAAGAAAGTTTTTAGCAATCCCATTGATATCAAACGAATTGAACTCCTTTTAGACGAATACCAATTGCTGGTTGCATCCCCACATCGATTGGCTGCCATCATTACCTTTCTTCAACATGGGTTCAACAATCAAAGCATTGGATCGATGACCTATCAAATGCTGTTACAGCAAATCGCAGATAAAGGGTTAACACAATCACCGGATCTTAACAATCCCGAAAGAACGGTATGTTTTGCTTTGTTAGAGAACAGCCGAAAATGCATCCAAGGATGGGCAATGCCTGCTGTTCAAGGCAAGGATTTAAAGAACAAACATTGGGACATGACCTTGAATGCTGGAAAATTAACCTATGTATTGTTTTACGCAACATGGAACGCTTATGCCATGAAGCAACTGCAAGCCATGGAAAAGTTGGCCATCAAATTCAATGGCGCTGCCCAGTTTGTTGCCATATGCATGGACGAAGAGGAATCAACATGGAAGGCTGCGGTGCAGAATAAAAAATGGAAGACCCAGATGGTCTATTTGGGTAATCAACCCGAGTTGAGGGAAGAATTGTGTTTGAGCAATATTCCTTTGAGTTTTTTACTGGATGACGAAGGAGTATTCATCAACGACTACACCCGATTACCAGAAGATCCACAAATGGGCGTTCAAATAGAGCGTTGGTTGCTGGCACATCCAGACAAGGCCGGAAAAGGCACTTGGAAGGAGAACTAAATAATTTCAACATTAAAAATAGAGAGAAAAAAATTTTTTTTTTTTTCCATTTATCTAATACATAAGAAATTTAGGTATATATTTGCGCTATGCATTCATCAGAATTTATCAAAGGAACATTGAAAACACTCATTCTCAAATTACTCAAAGAGAAAGGTAAAATGTACGGTTATGAGATTACGCAATGTGTAAAGGCATTGTCCAGGGACACCATACAACTAACAGAGGGTGCCCTATACCCGTCATTGCATGCTTTGGAATTAGAAGGAATCGTAACCACAGAAAGTGAGATTGTCAATGGCCGCGCCAGAAAGTACTACAGTTTAACGCCGACTGGAAAAACTGCTGCAAAGGAGAAAATCGCTGCATTGCAGTCATTTCTGCAAACTGTACAGGTCATTTTGACCGCTGATAAAAAGACAATACAAACGATATGAGTGATGAAGAGATTGGTCAGATAAAAAAACAACTCCTTCAATATTGCGATGAAGAGCATCCTGTATTTGATAGCTTGCTGGATCACCTGGCATGTCTGATTGAAGACAATAAATGGGACCAATCATTTGATCAAAAGTTGGTCATTGCATGGGATATTTTTTCAGCATCAGAAGTTCAAGAAATTCAAAAACAAATAAACACCTATAACCACATGAAAACGCAAAAGTTAGTCAACCAAGGATTGATCTTCAGCATGATCTTCAGCATTGGAACAATGTTCACCGGCATGGCCATCAAAATTGCTCACGGACCTGGCGCATTGGCCTTCATTTTGCTGTCGCTCCTAACGGCTACCCTTGTGGTTTTGCCTTTGGTGATGATCAAAACCTATCAGCAGGAAGGATTAAAGCTGAGCAAATGGAATAACCTCACCCTTGTGGTTTCCATCCTGCTTTTCTGTACCGGCGTATTATTCAAAATATCCCATTGGCCAGGCGCCACAGCACTCATGCTTTCGGGAATTGGATCTTTCTGCCTATTGTACTGGCCGTTTTCATTCATCGAAAAATGGAAAAACGCTGACAACCGATGGACCGTACTGTTGCACCACATGTTGATGATACTTGTGGCGTTGATGATATTTGGGTTGTTTAAAGTGTAGGGAATTTTTTTTATCCCATTAACTATGATAAATTCGGAACATGATTACCATTGAGACATTCATCAAAAGCAATATTGAAAACACCTGGGATGCTTACATGAATCCAGAGCGCATGATTCATTGGAATTTTGCCGGAGAAGATTGGCATAGTCCACAAGCCACCAATGACCTCAGCATTGGAGGTAAGCGCTATGTGCGAATGGAAGCCAAAGATGGAAGTTTTGATTTTATTGGATTCTACGATGAAATTATCCCTCATCAAAAAATACAATACCATTTAGAAGATAACCGGAAAGTTGTG
>CAMCTV010000124.1 GCA_945878635.1 Chryseobacterium gleum
TTGATTAAACCTTCTTCCTTAAAATCACTCAAAGTTCGAATCACTGACTCTGTTGCAGTTCCAACCATAGCGGCCAAATCATCTCTTGAAATGGGCATGGTAAAAAGAACATCTGGATTTCCATCATGAAATTTTGTCTTTAAACGCAATAAAGCTGTTGCTGTTCTTTTACGTACAGATGAATATGCCAAGGTCACCGCACGCTCTCGTTCAAACACCAAAGAAACCGACATTAACCGAATCAACTCAAGCATCATTTTGGGCTGACTTTCAAAAAAGAGAAAGAACGAATCTCGCGGGACGTACATAATCTCGGATGGTTCAAGCGCCTGAGCATTATCCAAATGAATATCACCTTGTAAAAGTGAAACAAAGGCCATCAATGATCCTTTACCTCGAACACGCAAAATTAAATCCTTACCTAAATCATGGGATTTAAACTCCTTTACCTTGCCCTTTAAAACTACATAAACTCCCTGACAAATATCACCTTCTGAAAAAATAACTTCTCTCTTTCCTACACTCCTAACATGTCTGTCCGGAATATCTTTAAACTGTTCATCCCAAAGAACATCTTTATTCTTCATCTGATTCAACCGATAATTCAAATGATCGATGGTCCCTAGATTCCCTTCCGACTTCTTTATTCTTGCTTCAATGCTCTTGATCAATTCAGTGTCATTGTAAGTCTTGATAATAAAATCATCAGCACCGAATTCCATTCCCTCACGAACATTAATGTGTTCGGATTTGGCCGCTAGAAAGATAAAGGGGATTCGTGATGTCTCAATGTGCTTTCCCAATAAATGCAGTACACCATAGCCATCGAGAATGGGCATATCAATGTCACACAAAATCAAGTCTGGATGGTATTGCTTGGCAGCAGCAACTCCCTCCATTCCATTTGAAGCATTCAACACTTGATAGCCAGCCAACTGAAGCAACCCAGTCATATTCTCCCTCACCTCTAAACTATCTTCAATGATTAAAATTGTTTTCTGTTCCATAAACTATATTTTGACTTTTAAAACAATAGCAAATTCAACATATCCTTCCCTTCAGCCCTCAATTTTCTGCCGCCTGCGTTTTAAAACTTTTCCGATCGCCTGAGAACAATTCAAATCCGTGAAAGGAACATTCTATTTTGGCATTGAGCCATTTTGATTTTCGCATCGGTTTTAATCCAATCGACTTCATGCCTTCCATGCTCCCCGAAAACACCCATGCCATCCAACCACCCCATTGGTGTTTGAAGGCTGAGCCAATCTTCTGATAAAAAGCCTCAGCATTCTCTATGGACAATCGCTCTCCATAGGGCGGATTCATCATCAAGATACCCGTTTCTGCAGGACGTTCCATATCAAAAAAATCAGCACGTTGCATTTGAATGTAATCTATCACACTAGCTTTTCTGCTGTTCTTTTTGGTCCAGCCCATGGCATTGTCATCAAAATCTGAAGCCATGATAATGGATGTAGGTGTTTTTATCTTGGCATCCTCTGTTGCTTTTAATTGCAACCAACCTTCTTCTTTGAATGTTGGCCATTTCATAAACTGAAAAGTTGGACGGTTAAATTGCGCTGGGGTATCAGAAGCCAACATGGCCGCCTCAATAACCAACGTTCCACTGCCACACATGGGATCAACAAATGGTTGATCACCAGTATATCCCGCAAACTGAATCAAACTGGCTGCAAGGACTTCATTCAAAGGTGCGTCACCAGAACCCATTCTGTATCCGCGTTGATTCAATGAGCGTCCACCGGCGTCCAATGAAATGGTCACTTGATTTTCATCAATGTGCAAATGGAACAAAACATCCGGATTCTCAGCATCCACACTAGGACGCTTTTCGTATTGATTTCTAAAATAATCCGCAATAGCATCCTTCATTTTCAAACTGGCAAAATGCGTATGATTGAAAAAATCAGAACGGACCATGGAATCAATCGCAAAGGTCTGATCCAAAAGCATCCAATTGTCCCATTCCATGGCCAAGCACTTCTTGTAAAGGTCATCTACCTTTCTCAATGAAAATGATTCCAATGGAACCAAAACGCGCAAGGCCAATCTTGAACAATAACAAACCCTTTGCATGGTTGTCATATCGCACAACCCATGAACTATTCGACGCGCTGGCTCAAGTTCTTGGACACCCAACGCTGTTAACTCTTTAACCAATAACTCTTCCGTGTGTGGCAAACACTTCACGGAAATTCCAAACATCTCATTCATCATGCTCCTGCCTTTTTTGTAGGGTAACCCTTATCCAATAACAACTGTACTATTTTCTCTCTGTGATCACCCTGAATCACAATCTCTCCATCTTTGGCTGATCCACCTGTACCACACTTGGTTTTTAAAAATTTAGCCAACTCGCTCAACTCTTCATCGCTTCCCATAAATCCTTTGACCACACAAGCCACCTTGCCGCCTCGGTGATTCTTCTCCAGCCAAACCCTTAAGTTTTGCTCGCCATGAGCCAAGGGTTCTGAATTGCTATCCTCCACTTGAGGCAAGGATCCGGTGCTATAAACCAAGCCTCCAAGGTCTGACAAATCCATTTTTTTCCTTTGTTGTGCCATGACGTAAAGATAATGTATATCTTTGGACCACTTATCAAGAAAGACGGAGGGAAATGGCCCTATGAAGTCTTGGCAACCCCGATAATGCTGGGTGCCAATTCCTTCTCTTGGAAACAAGAGAAAGATGAGTAAGAGGTTTTTTCCTCGTCCCATTGATAAGTTAAAATATTTATTATGGGATTATTCCAGGATATTGTAAAAAAGACATTAACCCTAGATGGAGCCATGGGCACCATGATTCAGCGTCATACCCTCACAGAAGATGATTTCAGAGGGACACGCTTTGCTGGTCATCACGTTGCATTAAAAGGCAACAATGATTTGTTGTGCATTACGCGTCCTGATATCATTGAAGAGATTCACCTTCAATACTTTGAAGCTGGTGCTGATATTGTAGAAACCAATACATTCAACGCACAACAAATCTCCATGGAAGATTATGCGCTAACCGATTGTATCGCTGAAGTCAATACCGCTGCTGTTCAATGTGCAAAAAATGCCAGAGACCAATACTATTTGAAACACGGAAGGCAAAACCAGAAATACATCGCCGGTGCAGTTGGGCCAACCAGTAAAACAACTTCTCTATCCCCCGATGTCAACAACCCTGCTTATCGTGCCGTGACCTACGATCAATTGCACAGCGCTTACTTCGAGCAAATCGAAGCGCTGATAGATGCTGGCGTTGATGCTATTTTGATTGAAACCATCTTTGATACGTTGAACGCCAAAGCCGCATTTCACGCTGCTTTGGATGTACTGGAAAAAAAGAACTTAACACCTATTACTGCAGACAACCCAAATGGTGATATTGCCCTCATGGCCAGTGGAACCATCACTGATGCTGCAGGCAGAACGCTATCTGGACAAACTGCCGCAGCATTTGCTATTTCGCTTTCACACTTGCCTTTGTTCAGCATTGGATTCAACTGCGCATTGGGTGCAGATCAATTGCTGCCCCATGTCAAGGAATTGAAAAAACACACCAAAGCTTTTGTGAGCGCTTATCCCAATGCTGGACTGCCCAATGCATTGGGTCAATATGACGAAACGCCTGAAATCATGGCTCAAAAAATCACAGCATTCCTCGAAGAAAATGGGGTTCAAATTATTGGAGGATGCTGTGGTACAACACCCGACCATATTTGCGCCATTCATCATTTGGTTGAACATCAAAACTCTGCATCATGAACAATGAAATAAAACTTATTCTATCCGGCCTAGAGCCACTCATTGTCCGCACTGATTCCAACTTTTTGAATGTGGGAGAGCGCACGAATGTGACCGGTTCAAAAGTTTTTCTTCGTTGTATTCAAGAACAACGTTGGGATGATGCACTGGCCATAGCCAGAGAGCAAATTGAAAATGGAGCGCAAATCATCGATATCAACATGGATGAAGCGATGATTGATGGGGTGCAGGCCATGACACATTTTCTTAACTTAATTGCTACAGAACCAGATATTTCACGCGTGCCCATCATGATTGACTCTTCTGATTGGAAAGTCATTGAAGCCGGGTTGCAGTGCGTTCAAGGAAAGTGCGTGGTCAATTCAATCAGTCTAAAAGATGGAGAAGCTGCCTTCCTTCAAAAAGCCAAGCAAATCAAAAAATATGGCGCTGCCGTCATTATCATGGCCTTTGATGAAAATGGACAAGCAGACTCCTTAGAACGTCGAATTGAAATATGTTCTAGAGCATATAGGATACTGACCAATCAAGCAGGCTATACTCCACAAGACATCATTTTTGACCCCAATATCTTCCCGATAGGGACAGGTATGGAAGAGCACCGGAGAAACGCTTTGGACTTTATCCAAGCCACCCATTGGATCAAAAATAATCTTCACGGCGCTTTGGTCTCCGGAGGTGTGAGCAATGTCTCTTTCTCTTTCCGCGGTAACAATACCGTAAGAGAAGCCATACACAGTGTTTTTCTGTATCATGCCGTAAAAAACGGAATGGACATGGGGATTGTCAATCCAGCTCAATTGGTTATATATGACAACATTGAAAAAAACCTTTTGGAACATGTCGAGGATCTTGTACTCGACAGACGCGCAGACGCCACAGAGAGATTATTGAAACTAGCAGAAGAAATTAAGCCCTCTGCTCAAAAAGAAGTTACGGTCATTGATCGCGCTGCAATTCCACTTGAAGAGCGATTAGCAGACGCATTGATTAAAGGTATTCCCACACACATTGCGGAAGACATCAATGAAGCGATACAAAAGTATCCATCTCCATTGGCCATCATTGAAGGACCGCTAATGGCGGGGATGAACATAGTGGGTGAATATTTTGGAAGTGGTAAAATGTTCTTACCCCAAGTAGTGAAGTCTGCCCGTGTCATGAAACAGGCGGTGGCGATTTTGGAACCCCTCTTATTGGAACAAAAGAACAATGGAGAATCGACAGCAAAGAAAAAAATCCTGTTGGCTACAGTAAAAGGAGATGTGCATGACATTGGAAAAAACATTGTTGGTGTCGTGTTGGCCTGCAATGGGTATGATGTGATTGACATGGGTGTTATGGTACCCAATGAGCAAATTATTGCGCGCGCAAAGTCTGAAAAAGTAGATGTCATCGGTCTCAGTGGACTGATTACTCCATCACTAGAAATCATGACTGAAATGGCGAAATTATTGACCCAAGAAGGGCTCAACATTCCGCTTTTGATTGGAGGTGCAACAACATCGCTGGTTCATACCGCAGTGAAGATTGACCCTCATTACAATGGACCCATCAAGTATGTTCGTGATGCTGGAACTGCTGCGCAAGACCTCAGTCATTTGCTTTCTGATCAAAAAGAACATTTTGTACTAGAAACCAAATCGGAATATCAAAGAGTGCGAGAAAATTACGCCAAGAGTTTAATCAAAAACCCATTGCTCAGCATTGAGGAATCGCGCAAACTTGGATTACAAGTAGTACCTGCCATATACAAACCCAATACTTTGGGTCAACAAACCATTGATGTCAAC
>CAMCTV010000125.1 GCA_945878635.1 Chryseobacterium gleum
TGCGGCCAATAAGATCTTCCAAGTCTGATTTAAAGAGAATTTCTTTCTCCAACAGGGCTTTGGCAACCTTCTCCAATTGTTCTCTCTTTTCAGTGAGTAAAGCCTTGGTGATGTCGTAAGCTTTTTGAATTAACGCGCGAACTTCTTCGTCGATCAATTCAGCGGTTTTTTCAGAGTAAGGACGTTGATATCCGTATTCGCCCTGTGGATCATGGAAACTTACATGTCCAACTTTCTCGTTCATACCATAAATGGTAATCATGCTATAGGCCAACTTGGTGATTCTCTCCAAATCGTTTTGAGCCCCAGTTGATATTTTACCAAAGAAAATGTCCTCGGCAATTCTGCCACCGAGCGTCATACACATGCTGTCCATCAATTGTTCTGTGCGATACAAATACTGCTCTTTGGGCAAGTATTGAGCGTAACCCAACGCAGCTACACCGCGCGGTACGATGGATACCTTTAACAAAGGATCGGCGTGAGGTAAATACCAACCAGCGATGGCGTGACCTGCTTCGTGATAAGCAACAATGGATTTTTCTTCCGGACTGATGATTTTATTTTTCTTTTCCAAACCGCCAATGACACGGTCGATGGCATCTTGGAAGTCTTGCATATCAACCGCTTCTTTGTTGTGACGGGCAGCAATCAAAGCCGCTTCGTTGCACACGTTTGCGATTTCTGCGCCTGCGAAACCTGGAGTTTGTGCAGCAAGTTTTTGCGCATCTACATCCGAAGACAATTTTGTCAATGGTAGCAGATGGACTTTAAAGATTTCTTCACGGCCTTGGAGATCAGGGCGATCGACGCTGATTTGACGATCGAAACGACCTGGTCTCATCAAAGCGCTATCCAAGATATCAGGACGGTTGGTAGCGGCCATAATAATTACGCCACTATCCGTACCAAAGCCATCCATTTCGGCCAACAATTGGTTCAAGGTATTTTCGCGTTCATCGTTTGATCCTTGCATTAGGTTTTTACCGCGAGCACGACCAATGGCGTCGATTTCATCAATAAAGATGATACAAGGCGCTTTTTCTTTGGCTTGTTTGAATAAGTCTCTCACGCGGCTTGCACCAACACCCACGAACATTTCTACGAAGTCAGAACCTGACAAAGAGAAGAAAGGAACGCCGGCTTCACCTGCAACGGCTTTGGCCAACAACGTTTTACCGGTACCAGGAGGGCCCACCAACAATACCCCTTTGGGAATTTTACCACCCAAATTAGTATATTTCTTCGGATTTTGTAGGAAGTCAACGATTTCCATAACTTCCAGTTTGGCTTCTTGAAGACCCGCAACATCCTTGAAGGTTTTATTGACTTTGGTGTCTTTATCGAAAAGCTGAGCTTTGGAACGACCGATGTTAAAGATGCTTGGCCCACCACCGGCGCCACCACCTCCACCCATACGGCGGAACACCAAGTTGTAGAAGATCAAGAAAATACCAATGAAGAAAATCCATTGGAACAACTCGCCAAAAATGTCACTGTGGGTTTCATAATGAAGCACAAAACCTTGCGGATCAAGATTTTTCTCTTTCAGTGTTGCCTTAAGGTCTTGGATTTCGTTGTTTAGATACCCTTTTTCAATTTCAAAACTGTAGTTAGGTTCGGTGGCGCCGAGGTAATCTTGGCGTTTGCGAACACCTTTGTATCTTTTTTGTTGAACCGCTTCTAGGGTAAGGTATACCTCCACAAAACGATCGTTCACGACCACAATTTTCTTTACATCACCCTGAAGAATCATCTCACGGGTTTCTTTCCAATTCGTGCTTTGACCCGTGTTTTTGGGTAAGAACAGCATTGCCATCAAAATCAAGAATAGCGCACCGTAAATCCAGTAAGGGTTAAAGCGGAATCCTCCCGGTTTTTTGTTTTCGGGATTGGGTCGATTGTTTTCCATGTTGTGCTTGTGTAATCAAAGGTTAAGCCAATAATTAAATAATATTCAAAACTACAATTTTAGTGGGGCAATTACCATGAAATACGCCGATTCGGCAGAAATAATAGACGTATCTGCTAAATTGTCGTTCGGTAATCTAGCCGGTGTCAGTAAGTATGGGCTCCTTCTCGATTGTGAATAGGTAACATTTGACAATCCTTTTGGTTTTAATGGCTCAATTTATGGAATTAATCTGTTGCAGTATTCAATCAACCAAAATGTTAGAAATGTTAATGCGTATTTTTTCGATGAATTAATTCATATTTTCTAACAATTATCAATTAATATCGCAATTATCCAATAAAAAGCGTGTTATTTTTGTGGTAGATTTTATGGGATACCTAATTGCTTTATTAAAACAGTATAAATGGATTTTTATAGCGGTAACAACAGTTGTTATCTTATTGATTGTCTTTTGGTTGTCTGATTCAGACCAGGACTTTTACCGCGATGAAATTGAGCAAGCAGAGGAAGTAGATTCTGTGATTGCAATGTTAGATAAATTGCCCTCAGCGAAGTATGAATCGGTGGGTTACGACAAGGTTGCTCAATATTACGATGATCAAAAGGATTCCTATGAGAAGTTATTATCCTATATGAATGACCGAATAGGGAGAGATAATACGGAATATGGCATAGCCAGTATGTATGTAGGCCATGGTTTGGTGTTGCTTTCTCAAGGACAAATGGATTCTGTGGTCTATTACATTCAAGAAGCGGAGAAGAATATGCCATTGGGCAATAACCGATGCAGTTATTTTGAATTGATTGCGATGTATCACCTAACTAGGGGTGATTTGAAAATGTCAAAGATATACTTAAACAAGGGATTGGAGGAGGCCATTCGCCATCGGGATGTGGTTAAACGTCGGTTTTTTCTGAATAAATTGGGTTCTATTTGTTTCAATGAGTCGCTCTATGGTGCGGCATCGAAGTATTTCTTGGAGGTATATTCTACGTATCCTTCCGGAAAAGGTGCTCCTGCCGAATTGATAGGCAATATTATTTCGGTGAAAATAGTGGAGGGGAATTATGAGCAGGCCGAAGTTTTTTGGAAGAAGAACGAGGATGTGTTGGCGAAGGCTAGGGATCGGTATTCTAGACAGTTGGTTTTAATCAATAGGATAGAGTTGAATTTACATTTGGGTCGGTTTGAAGAAACAAAATCACTGCTGACGCAGCTTCCAGACTCAACGGTTTTGGGCAGTTTGCGTATTCATCATTTGGCCAATCAACTGAATTATTTGAAAGAAAAATCGCCGAAAGTCATTCCCAAGTTAATTGGTGAACGTCTGGATTGGATTTCTGATGATTACTTTGGGGCAGTAACGCGCTTGGAACCGTTTTTACTTACCTCGATTTCTTGGGAGGAGGGATTGCTTGAAGCTGATAGTTTGGAAACATGGAAGAACCAGTTTAAGCAGCAATTTGAGGAAAACCCGATGGCATCATCCAATCACCATCGATTGTTATCGGCCATTTATCAGCAAGATGCTAAAAAGATGTCTCAGGCCTATGAAGCACTACTGATTTCCAACGAGTACAAAGACAAATACCACTTGTTGGATGATTCGGTAAAACGTGCAGACTTTACGGCAAAGAAGGATTTTGAAAGCATGAAGACCAAGCAGTTTGCTTTCGAAAAGGAAATGCTGCAACAAAAGAAAATCAATGGTTATTTGGCTGGGACCTATGGTTCGGTGGTATTGACCTTATTCTTGTTGGTTTTGTTCTTATTGGCACGACAAACAGCGAAAAAGAAGGAATTGGATTGGGCGCAAATGCAGTTACATGTGCAGGTCGAGGAAAAGGAATTTCTGCAGAAAGAAAAGGAGTTGAATGCAAGAATTATTGGCTTAAGTGAATTGGTGATGGAGAAGAGTTTGGAACTGAGCAAAAAGCTCAAAGTACTGAATACAAGCAATTCTCCAGACATCGAAATACTCAGAAAAGAATTGGAAGCACTGGGTAGGGTTGAAACTACATCACGTCCGCAAATCGCTGATTCCAAATTGAAAGAGCAGGGCGATATTCTTGAACAGCATCCACAGCTGAAGGCAATGAACCTTACAGAAAAGCGAATTTTTATCTTGAGTGTTGATGGTTACAAGTCCAAAGACATCGCGGCCATTGTAGGGGTATCGCCTCAATACATTCACAACGTGCGTTCAAAGATTCGCAAGGTGCTTGGCGTTGACAACAGTGTGCATTGGGAATCGTTCAAGGACAAACGCTTCCGAGGGTAATCTGTTCAATCAACCGGGAAACTCTCTGAAGGCCTTTCCAGTGGCGTACACGTCTGTGAAATTGTTATACATCGGTGCGGGCGCCAATCGAATCACGTTGGGTTCACGCCAATCGGCTACGATGTTGTTGCTGAACAAATAGTCAAACAACGCCTTTCCCTTGTTGTCTGTGAGCAAGCTTAATTGAGCACCTCTTTCATCGGGGTTGTTGGGAGTGATGATTTCGAACTGCAAAATGGGATTTTCTGCTTTTGCTTGGAGCAGGACAAATTCGAGGTATGCGGTAAGCGAACGACTTTTTTGGCGCAGGTTTGCAATTCCGGCGTCATGGAACAGTTGCAAGCTTGCCAAGTGAACTGCCATACCAAAAACAGGGGCATTGCTCATTTGCCATCCGGTCGCACCTGGCTCAGGGATATAGCCGCGTTTCATTAAAAAACGCACATCTTCTTTGTGGCCCCACCATCCCGACATTCTTCGGGTTTCAGGGTTGAGTCCGTGTTTTTCGTGGATGTAAACACCAGAAACGTTACCGGGTCCGCTGTTGAGGTATTTGTAAGAACACCAAGCGGCGAAATCCACATCCCAATCGTGCAATTGCAGATCGATGTTTCCGGCGGTATGGGCTAGGTCAAAACCAGCCAAAGCGCCAACGAAATGGGCGGCTTTGGTGATGGCTGGTATATTGAATAACTGGCCAGTGTAGTATTGAACACCCGAAAAGAAGGAGAGTGCTAATTGGTCGCCTGCTTCTTGGATAGCGTTTAGAATATCCTCGGTGCGCAGGGTGAATTCGCCTTCTCGGGGCGAGAGCTCGATGACTGCGTCGTCATAGTTGAATCCATAACCTTCTACTTGGCTTTGAACAGCGTACATATCGGACGGAAATGCGCCGGCTTCCATGATGATCTTGTAGCGGGCGGGCAGTTTTTCTCCTGAAGGGTTGGTTGTAAAGGTTGGTCTGTAAAAACTGAACATCAACAAGTGCAGATTCACGGTAAGGTGATTCATCACAACCACTTCATGGGCTTTTGCACCGGCAATTTCTGCGGTGTAATCCGTGAGGAATTTGTGGTAGTGAAACCAGGGTTTACGGCCGTGAAAATGTCCTTCAACACCCCATTGAGCCCAATCCTCAAGCTCATTCAATAGGGCTTCTTTGGCACTCTTCGGCTGCAATCCCAGTGAATTTCCACACAAGTAAATTTGGGTTTCCTCTTGCTCGTTTTTGGGAAAAATGAACTGTTCGCGGAACTGTGAAAGGGTATCTTGCTGGTCTAATTGAGCAGCAAAGTCTGCGGTGCTTTCAAATGGGATATTCACCCTACAAAGGTACAACGATAATTTACAT
>CAMCTV010000126.1 GCA_945878635.1 Chryseobacterium gleum
GGACCTCAGGGTAGGTCGGTTCGTTTGCATTCCAAGAACGAGGATTGGACGCACATGCAGAGATTTGAATGGGATGGGATGCGGATAACCAATATTGAAATGGAGTCGTCGGGCATGTATGCACTGGCCAGCATGTTGGGCCACCAGGCGCTCACTTGTTGCGTGTTGTTGGCCAATCGAGCAACCCAAGAATTTACTGACACACCAGAACAGGCCGTAGAAAGCCTGATACAAAAGGCCATCGCTGCCTTTTAAAAAATTGGTGTGAATAACAAATCATTTTCGTAAAAATCCCCCACCTTCTTCCCGTTAGTTTTGAATGACCAAAACGAGCATTATGCAGGGAGAAGTAAGTGCATTGATACAGCTGATAGAAGATCCAGACGAAGAGATATTTGCACAAGTGCGGACGGAGCTCACCAGATACGGTGAAGCATTGATTCCTCAGCTCGAGCATTATTGGGAGTACAATGTGTATGGCCCGTTGTTCAATAAGCGCATTGAGTCGCTCATATTGGAATTGAATCACAAAGCAGTTTACAAGCGTTTGCGCGAGTGGAAAGAAAGTCCTGAGCAAGATCTACTGGAAGCTTTGTTGATTTTGAACCGCGTCAATCATCCTTCAGTGAAGGAACAGGAATTGAAAGCGCAGGTGTTGAAGATTAGGCAGGACATTTGGTTGGAGTTGAATGATTTTTTAACCGCGATTGAAGCCGTTAATGTTTTCAATACGATTCTTTTTAAAGTATATGCATTGGAAGGTGTCACGCATGTCAGTCAAGGGCACAATACACTGGGAGAGTTGTTGAATACCCGCAGAGGAGAGCCACTCATTGTAGGCGCGTTGTACTCATGGTTAGCGGAGAGTTTGGAGATCAACATGCGCGCCATCAATGTTCCCGGTGATTGTTTATTGGCCTATCAAGAAGATGACTTGGAAGGGGATATTGAGACCTTGTTTTACGTACATCCTCATGAGCAAGGAGCCATACTTTCCAGAGAGGATATCATTGATTTGTTGCATGAAAAGCAATATCCATTGGATGAGCGATTCTTTCACAATTGCACCAAAGAAGAATGGGTGGGGCGAATGATCAATTTGTTGATCAACCAAGCCATTGCTTTAAAAGACAACAACAAAGTGAGTGAGTTGCGCGCATTGCAATCACTCATGATGGAGTAACTAGCAGGAAAAAAACTGCGAACCGGCCCAGAGGATAAGCAGGGTGGAGATGGTTCCTTTGATCACAAAGAACCAAAAGGAGGCCCATCCTAATTTCTTGAGCCAAGGGGGTAAATTATTTTTTTTCAATTTTTTTTTGCCTTGTAAATCCTTTACAATGCGGTAAAGTTAGTTTGTATCGTTAAACAAAACATTGTTGAGATATGAATAACTTATCAGAAGTAAAAAGGTACATAGACACCTTCTCTCGTCCAGATGGGTATAACCATTATGCTTGGGACGTCACCAAACGATTGGCCATGGAAGTTTGGGAAAGTTATTTGGAGAATAGGACGTTTAATCGATCCTTGAATTATCTGTGTCAAGAATTTTACCAGATGATTCAGGATCCGGGCAATGGAGAATACATTGTTCCCAAGTCGCGCATCCGCGGCATCAATTGAGGTGCGGCGCAGGGCGCTTTCAAAAGCAGCGTTAGAGAACACTCCCGGCTTTGGTCACTTGTTTTCGGTTTGAGTACCAGTGGCTGGGGGTGTTTCTTTTTATGATTGAAAAAATATCAACATTGGAAAACTTTTTTGAATGTACGGGAAGGACAAAGCTAATTTTGTAGGAATGTCTTTCTTGAACGAACTCAACGACGCCCAAAGGGCTGCCGTTACCCATATCAAAGGTCCATTGATGGTGATTGCTGGAGCCGGCTCCGGTAAAACCCGCGTGTTGGCCTATCGCATTGCACATTTGATTCAGAATGGGGTAGATCCTTTTCAGATTTTGGCTTTGACCTTTACCAACAAAGCGGCGGCTGAAATGAAGCACCGTATCGCTGCATTGGTCGGTGAGGCAGATGCCCGAAATATTTGGATGGGTACTTTTCACTCTGTCTTTGCGCGCATCCTGCGCAATGAAGCGGAGCGCATTAACTATTCCCGCAATTTTACCATTTACGATACCAATGATGCCAAGAGCATGATCAAGGATGTGCTGAAGGAATTGGGCTTGGATGATAAGATTTACAAACCCAGCAATGTGCTTCACCGCATCTCCTCTTGCAAGAACAACTTGATTGGCCCAGAAGATTACCGCAACAACATCGATCTCATCAATGAAGATCACATGAGCGGTAAATTCAAGATGGTAGACATTTATGAGCGTTACAACAATAAGCTGTTTAATGCGAGTGCCATGGATTTTGATGATTTGTTATTTAAGACAAATATCCTTTTTCGCGACAATCCCGATTTATTATTGAAGTACCAGCATAAATTTCATTACATCTTGGTGGATGAGTATCAGGATACCAACTTCTCGCAATACCTCATAGTGAAACAATTGGGGAAAATGCATGAGAACGTCTGTGTCGTGGGTGATGACGCGCAGAGTATCTATTCTTTTCGCGGAGCGAATATTCAAAACATCTTGAACTTCCGTCGTGATTATCCGGATTACAAAATGTACAAGCTGGAGCAGAATTACCGCAGTACGCAAACCATCGTCAACGCCGCCAATGGCATCATCGCCAAGAACAAAGACCAAATCAAAAAGAATGTTTGGACATCCAATGACCAAGGTTCAATGATTGGTTTGTACAAAGCCGTTTCTGACAATGAGGAAGGTGCCTATGTTGCCAATCACATCTTTGCGACCAAAAAAGAGGAGGGCATTGATTACAACGGTTTCGTTATCCTTTACCGTACCAATGCGCAAAGCCGCTCATTCGAGGAATCATTGCGCAAGCTGAATATTCCCTACAAGTTATACGGTGGCACCAGTTTCTACCAACGCCAAGAGATCAAGGATTTGATTGGTTACTTCCGTTTGGTGGCCAATCACAAGGATGAGGAAGCTTTGAAGCGTACCATCAATTATCCTGCACGTGGAATTGGAAAGACAACCATCGAAAAAGTACAGGTTCTATCAGCCGAGCGAAACACCAGCATGTGGGAGGTTATTTTGACACCGCAGCAGATTGGCGTGAACAGTGGCACGGCATTAAAGTTGTCTGAGTTTACAACCATGATTCGCAGTTTTGCAGTTGGTTTGGAGACCGCTCCTGCTTACGAGGTAGCCTACAACATTGCCAGCAGCAGTGGATTGCTTAAAGAATTGTACAATGATAAAACCCCAGAGGGTGTGGCTCGCTATGAGAACATCCAAGAGTTGTTGAATGGTATCAAAGAATTTTCGGACAAAATAGATCCCGCTAATCCGCACAAGGTGAATACCCTTTCTGAGTTTTTGATTGATGTGGCTTTGTTGACCGATGCGGACAACGAAGATTCTGCAGAGAAAGAGAAAGTCAGTTTGATGACCATCCACGCTGCCAAAGGTTTGGAGTTTCCTTATGTCTACATTGTTGGATTGGAAGAAAATTTATTCCCTTCCATGATGGCGTTGAATTCAAGAGAAGAGCTGGAAGAAGAACGTCGCTTGTTCTATGTGGCATTGACGAGGGCGGAGAAAAAAGTCACCATCAGTTATGCGACTACGCGTTACCGTTGGGGACAATTGACCTACGGAGAACCATCGCGTTTCATTGACGAGATTGATGACAATTTCATTGATAAGAAAGGTGTTTCCATGAACAAACCTTCAGAGTTCAGTCGACCCAAAATTGATTTTGGAAAAGAACGACAAGGCTTTAATGCAGGAAGGGTAGGAGAGCGTGAACCCCGAATGCTCAGTGATACGCCGAACATTCCGGTCAACTTCACTCCACCCGTTAAAAAGGACGCTATACCCACTGGGAACTTCAAGAAAGTGGATGCGGCACAATCCAAACCGGCAGGCCCCATTTTGCAATTGGAATCAGGCATGACCGTCAGCCACGAGAAATTTGGGAAGGGCAAAGTGTTAAAGGTAGAAGGGGAAGGCGCAGACGCCAAGGCAACCATTTTCTTCCCATCTGAAGGACAAAAGCAATTACTGCTTAAATTCGCCAAGCTAACGATCATCGATTGATGGCTAATTAATCAAGAATACACATGAGAGCATCGAGTTCATTTCGTGAACCAGGAGAGGCGTTGAAGCCGCATATTTTGGAGATCAACAGTTTAAGAAAGGATTTAAAGATTCCGGAGTATGGTCGCAACATCCAAAAAATGGTAGAGTATGCCATGACATTGGAAGACCGCGAACAACGCAATCAATGTTGCAAGGCGATATTGTCCGTCATGGGGCAGTTATTCCCCTACTTGCGCGACATGGAAGATTTTCAACACAAGTTGTGGGTGCATTTGATGATCATGTCCGATTTCAAATTGGATGTTGATAGCCCATATCCTATGCCGGCAAGAGAAGAGTTGGTGGTGAAACCAGACCCCATTCCATATCCCCAAGGCGATGTGAAGTTTGGACACTATGGTCGCTATGCAGAAAAGATGATTGCCAAGTGCAGTGCATTGGAGGAAGGAGAAGAGAAGAAACAATTCTCCCAAGCCATCGCCAATTTGATGAAGCAAAATGCATTGAATTGGAACCGCAATACGGTGACAGATGATGTTGTATTAAAAGACCTCCAGTATTTGAGCAAGGGTAAGATTGACGTTGGACACATCCAAGATCTTACCGCTGTAAAAACCATCCAAGGCAATAAGTTGAATGATTTCTTGGAGGATGGTTTTAGAAAAGTGAACAAGAAAAACAAAAAAAGAAAATTTAAGAAACCCCTCAATCATCGGTGATTTATATTTGACCCGAAACAATGACCAAGTTCTTTGTCTTCCTCATTCGAATGTATCAACAGTATTTATCACCACTGTTGGGACCCAATTGCCGGTATCAGCCTACATGCAGCCATTACACCATAGCGGCATTGCAAGAGTGGGGATGGATCAAAGGCTCTTGGATGGGAATGAAAAGAATTGGAAGTTGCCACCCTTGGGGAGGACATGGTTATGATCCAGTACCGAAAAATGAAAACAAAAAAAGGAAATAAAATGAAAAATTATCGTGGATTGGCCGTTTGGCTTTTGGCAGTATTGTTCATGGCTTGCGCAGCATCAGAAAGTGAAATGATGAAGGAAGCACGCAACATTCAAAATGGTCTTTTAAAACAAAAATCAGATTTGGATTCTGTCTTAAATGTAGAGGCTACCAATGTTGAAAAGACCATTGCTATTATGTCAGAAGATAGCACCATGGCCAAGGATACCATCAAGTACAAAGAGTTTGTTTCGTTGATGTCCAAAAAAGAATTGATAGAAGGAGCCAAGAGCAAGTTGGAAGATTGGAAAATCAACAGCAAGTTATTGCCAACAGACGAAGAGCAAAAGAATGGCGTTGAGAATCCATTTGGTCCAGAAGCCAAAGACTTGGATATCCTAAAGGCCATCAAAGAGGCGCAAAGCTCTTTCAATGATT
>CAMCTV010000127.1 GCA_945878635.1 Chryseobacterium gleum
TCAATGATCCCATGGCCATGTACCAATATGTTGCAGCCGCGCAGCCAGATTGGAAGGGCTTTGAAATGTACGATCAGTTAATTGAGTTGGCGGATGATGTTAAGGCCAAATGGCTAAACATAACCACGCGTACTTTACATAATTACCGCACAAAAGGAGCTGAGATCAAGAACCAGATGAAAGAGCAAATCGTCATGATCTTAGCACTGTATCGCCATGGGTTGCAAGTTTTTGCCAATCAAACGGAATTTGAGAAATGGCTGCAGACTCCCAATGTCATGTGGGAAAATCAGCGTCCTTTGGATTTTATGGAAACCAAGGTGGGGATAGATTTTATAGAATCTAGGCTCATGGGTTTGGAATACGGAGAGGCCATTTGAGATGATTGTATACACGGTAAGGTCATTGAAGCATGTGGAGCCCCTGACAGCATCAGGATATCCTGGTCGTTGGAACAAGCCAGATCAATTTGTCATTTACGCTGCAGAATCCATATCTTTGGCTTCATTGGAATGGTTGGTGAACCGTGGTGGTCGAATTTTATCTTTGGATTTTGTTCTGATAACTTTAAAATTGAAGGTTGAAGTAAGTGATGTTAAATTTTTGAATGATAATCTATTAATCAAAAATTGGAGATCGCTTGGTGCTTATTCAAGTTTACAAGAATTGGGTAGTCAATGGTACAAAGACGAATCTTTCAAGGTTCTGTCAGTTCCAAGTGCATTGGTTCCAGAGGAGCGAAATTTAGTCATACATCAAGGCATGGGATCGGGGAATGATTTCATTGATGTTTTAGACATTCAGGCTGTAGAATGGCTTTCTCGCCTCCAATGGTAAATAGGTACTTTTGAATCATAATTTATATTATGTAAAGTTATAATTTCGATGTTATATTCTTCTATTCCAGTATTTTACAATCTTATGTATCCTTTCAAATAAAAAAGCCGCCCCATTTGGGACGGCTCTTCATTTTAAATACAGTCAGAGTAATTTACTTGTAAAGATTTGATTTCTCACGGTCTCCACCCTTTAAATAAGTCTCCTTCAATGCCTGTTTTAATTGAGCATCATTTGAATCTTGTTTGTAGCAAATTTCAAAATAACCTGCCGCTTTCAAATACATTGGTTTCAATTCTGATTTACAAGCATCAAATTTGGCGGTCTCTCTTGGTGGAATTGCATCGCAAACTTTTCCTTTCTCTTGGGCTTGGTTGTAATACAATGCGCCAATGTTGTATGCCGCATCAAAATAATCAGCCTTAATGCTCAAAGCGTTCAGATATGCTTTCTCTGCGTCAACGGTATTGTTTTCCTTTTCATAAGTCACACCCAATACAAACCAAACACTTTCATTTTTTGGATCAGACTCAGTTAATGCCTTTAATACACCTTGTGCCTTTGCATAGTCTTTGTCATCAATGTAGATATTGACTTCTGATCTCAAGAATTCAGCATCTTTTGGATATTGCTGTCTGGCTTGTGTCAAAATTTGAATGGCTTCTGCTTTCTTACCGGACGAAATATAAATGTCGCTGATGCCCAAATAGGAGTCACGCACATTGTACTTTAAATCGATACACTTCTTGTAATTATTAATAGCGTCTTCTGTTCTTCCTGCTTTGTGGTAGCAAAAGGCACTATTGAAAATAAATACTGAGTCAGTTACTCCCAATACAGATGAGATTTCGACTATGCTTTGGAACTGGTCTCCAGCAGCGCTTAAATTATTCGACTTGTAAGAGCGTTCAGCCTTTTGTCCAATAACCGCTTTTAAAACATCCAATTCTGTAGCTACTTCTTTGATATAGTCTTTGCGCTTATCAATTTCGAAGTACTTGGAAAATGCAGCCAATGAAGTTTTTAAAGCGTCTGGATATTTGGCGAATAACACTGAATCTTTAACCAAATTGGCGTAGATATTACCACGGTATCTCCAATACTTCTCTTTTTCAGTGGCTTTGGGATCTGCCATTGCCTCATCAATGTATTGCTTGGCATCTTCAAATTTGCCTTCTTTGTTGGCATTGTACGCACTCGTTACTTTTGGTTGCGCTTGAGCCATCCATCCTGTTACCATGATCATGGCAACCATCATTAGTTTTTTCATTTTCATCTGGTTTGGTTTCATTGTTTCAATCATCTTGCCATTTTTATTCTAAGATGCAGAACCAATGATCATTTCACATTTTAATCTTGCGTTTCTTCAGTTTGGTTATCCTCAGTGTTGTCCAGTTCCGTTGGGGCAATGGTTCCATCTTCTTCCATGACTATGTCACTTGATCTTTCATCATCCTCATCATCTTTGATTACAGCGGTAACTGCAGCAATGGCATCGTTGCCTCTTAAGCTGATCAATCTTACGCCCTGTGTGGCACGTCCCATGACTCTCAAATCTTCTACTTTCAAACGGATGATGATTCCTGAACGGTTGATGATCATAAAGTCCAAATTGTCATCCACAGATAAGATGGCAATCAGATTTCCAGTCTTTTCGGTAATGTTGATGGTCTTAACTCCTTTACCTCCGCGATTGGTGATGCGGTAATCTTCCAATGCTGAACGTTTTCCGTATCCCTTATCGGAGATAACCAAAATGTCTCGCTCTGGATTGTCTACGCACACCATGCCAATCACCTCGTCTTGATCACTGCCCAAGGTTACAGCTTTCACCCCTTGTGCTGTTCTTCCAACGGCACGAACGGTCTTCTCATTGAAACGAATGGCTTTTCCTTCTGATGTACCCATCAAAATTTCGCACTCGCCATTGGTCAATTTGGCTTCCAATAACTCATCTCCGTCAACAATGGTGATGGCATTGATACCGGATGAACGCGGTCTTGAATAGGCTTCAAGCAAAGTCTTTTTGATCAATCCTTGCTTGGTGCAAAGGATTACGAAGTTCTTGCTCACATATTCCTCATTCATCAAATCTTTGGTTGGGATATAGGCCAAAACGGTGTCGTCTTGTTCTATTTGTAAAAGATTTTGAATGGCTCTTCCTTTTGACGTTTTGGATCCTTCAGGGATTTCAAATACGCGCATCCAGAAGCAACGTCCTTTTTTGGTGAAGATCAACAACCAATCATGGTTGGTGGCAGTGAAAATGTCTTTTACAAAATCTTCCTGTCTTGCAGAAGTTCCTTTTGATCCTACTCCACCTCTGGCTTGTGTTCTGTATTCGGCCAGGTTGGTTCTCTTGATGTACCCAGCATGGGTGATGGTCACTACCATGGCCTCATCAGGAATCATGTCCTCAATGCTCAAATCCGCTGAAGAGAATTCGATGACTGATCTTCTTTCATCTCCAAACTTTTCTTTCAAATAGAACAATTCATCTTTGATGATGCCCATTCTCAACTCCTCACTGGCCAAGATTTCCTTTAATTTTTTAATCAAGGTCATCAACTCATCGTATTCGGCTTTGATTTTATCTCTCTCCAAACCGGTTAGACGTTGCAAACGCATATCGAGGATGGCGCGGGATTGAATTTCACTCAATCCAAAATTGGCCATTAATCCATCGCGCGCTTCGTCTGGGGTTTGTGAAGCTCTAATCAATTTGATGACGGCATCGATGTTGTCCAATGCAATCAAATAACCTTCTAAAATATGTGCACGCTCTTCAGCCTTGCGCAATTCGTACTTGGTGCGTCGGGTTACCACTTCATGGCGGTGCTCAGCGTACAAAGAAATCATGTCTTTCAATCCCAAAGCTTCTGGACGTCCTTTGACCAAAGCAATGTTGTTGATGGAGAAAGATGTTTGCAATGAAGTGTACTTGTACAAGTTGTTAAGTACAACATTGGTGATGGCATCGCGCTTGATTTCATAAACAACACGCACTCCATTTCTATCTGACTCATCGCGGATTTCTGAGATACCCTCAATTTTGCCTTCCTGAACCAATTCCCAAGTGCGTTTGATCATATCAGCCTTATTGACTTGATAAGGAATTTGATCTACTATGATGCACTCACGGTTGTCAATGTCTTCAATTCGAGCGCGGGCCCTCAGCACTACCCTACCTCTTCCCGTATGGTAGGCGGTTTTAATCCCATCAACACCATGAATGACACCGCCGGTTGGAAAATCAGGAGCCTTGACAAATTCCATCAATTCGTCAGTACTGATTTCATTGTTGTTGATGTAAGCAATGGTTGCATCACAAACCTCAGTCAGATTGTGGGGAGCCATGTTGGTGGCCATACCCACAGCAATACCCGATGCTCCATTGATCAGAAGGTTCGGGATTTTTGCCGGCATAACGGTTGGCTCTTGCAAGCTATCGTCAAAGTTGGGTTGAAAATCAACGGTCTCTTTGTCCAAATCTTCCAGCAATTCCTCAGCAATTTTTCTAAGTCGAGCCTCAGTGTAACGCATGGCAGCGGCGTTGTCACCGTCCATACTACCAAAGTTTCCTTGGCCATCCACCAAAGGATAGCGCAAACTCCAATCCTGTGCCATGCGCACCATGGTGTCATAAACTGAACTATCACCATGAGGGTGGTATTTTCCCAAAACTTCTCCAACAATACGAGCCGATTTTTTATATGGTCTATTGCTCAATACACCCAAGTCCAACATACCGTACAACACCCTGCGGTGAACCGGTTTTAGACCATCACGAACATCCGGAAGCGCCCTACCTACAATCACCGACATCGAGTAATCGATGTAGGCTGTTTTCATTTCCTCTTCAATATTAATCCGGACAATTTTTTCGCCTTCCATAATTCAATTTTTTTATTTCAAAACACCACTTATGTGGTAGCTTGCGAATTTAATCAAAGCCTTATGAATATTGGGGTTCCCAACCCCCTACATTTATTCACATTCACACAAAAAAGTGTGGATAATTAATGTTAACCAATCGTTGATTTGGGATTATCCCCAATAAATTTGAAGAATAATTATAAAAGTTGAGTTAAATGGAGGCTAAATTTTCACCACAGGTAAAAGACGTACTGTCTTTTAGCAGAGAAGAGGCATTGCGTTTGGGGCATTCTTACATTGGTCCAGAGCACTTGATGTTGGGTATTATCAGAGAAGGAGAGAGTTTGGCGGCCAACATCATGAAACGCATGGGTATTGATATGAATTATTTGCGCAAGCAAATTGAATCTACAATGCGTTTGGCATCTGTGGCTACTGCCAATCAAGGATTGCAGACGGTGCCATTAACAACACAAGCGGAAAGGATTTTGAAGTTGACCTATTTAGAAGCTAAAAATTTCAAAGCTTCTTTGGTAGGTACTGAACATTTGCTTTTAAGCATATTGAAAGATCAGGACAATGCTGCCACACGCACGTTGGTTGGTTTTGGCATAGATTACAAAATGGTACGCGAGGAATTGATTACATGTGAAGGATTGGAATCACCATCGGATACCCCTTTGAATACGCCGCGAGCTGAGTTTCCATCAGCAGATGAT
>CAMCTV010000128.1 GCA_945878635.1 Chryseobacterium gleum
GATGGTTTCATTTGAAAAGGGTTTTTCTTTGATTGCAGATACCAATGAAGAAGATCCAGATGAATTCTTTCATTTGCCAAAAGGTGAGCATTATCCTGTTTGGTACAAAGTACAATTTGGAAAATTGGGCAAACGACACAAGTACCGACTCATTGCTGTTTTGTTGGCTTTGATTGGATTGCTGGTGCTTCCTTGGACGCAGAACATTGAGTCGGAGGGAAAGGTGATTTCATTGGAGCCCAATCAGCGTCCGCAATCCGTTGAGACCATCATTGCGGGTCGCATAGAAAAGTGGTATGTGCAAGAAGGAGATTCCGTAGCTGCAGGGGATACGCTATTGTTTTTGTCTGAGATAAAAGACGATTACTTTGATCCCAAATTATTGGACAATACTGATCGTCAAATCAAGTCCAAAGAGAGTGCTGTAGACAATTATATGGAGAAGGTCAAAGCTTTGGATGCACAGATTGACGCCTTACTCAATGCCAAGGACATCAAGCGGGAACAGATTTTAACCAAGCTACAACAGGCCCAATTGAAAATCAAAACGGACAGTACTGATTTGATTGCTGTAGAGGGAAATTACAAGGTGGTTCAGGACCAAATGAAGCGTTTTGATCAATTGTATAAACAAGAGTTGATTTCCAAAACAGAATGGGAAGGCAGGCAGGTTTCGTTGCAAAATGCCCAAGCCAAGATTAATGACCAACGCAATAAACTGGCCATCGCCAAGGCAGAGTTGTTGAACACGCAAAGAGATTACCGCGGTGTCGAAGCGGAGTATCGTGATAAGATTAGCAAGGCGGAAAGTGATAAGTTTTCCACGTTCTCGGCCATGTATGACGCAGAGGCGCAGGTGACCAAGTTGCAGAATCAGTTCAACAATTACGACCGACGCACGGGCTACTATTATATCATCGCACCACAAAATGGATTTGTTTCCAAAGTGACCAAGTCAGGTATTGGTGAGACGGTTAAAGAAGGAGAGGAAGTGGTGCGCATTACCCCGCATCGTTTTGACAAGGCGGTGGAGTTGTGGATTGATCCGGTGAACAATCCGTTGATTCATTATGGCGAGCATGTTCGCATCATCTTTGATGGATGGCCTGCTTTTGTTATCAGTGGTTGGAATCAGATGTCAACCGGTTTGTTTGATGGAATCATTGTGAGCGTGGATCCGGCCATACAAGAGAATGGAAAGTTCAGGGTTTGGGTGAAGCCCATCAACGATAAACCATGGCCTGAGAATTTGCGCTTGGGTGGCGGTGTCAAAGGAATCATGCTCTTGAACGATGTTCCGTTGGGTTATGAAATGTGGCGGGTATTGAATGGCTTTCCGCCCGATTTTTATCAGCCGCAAGGCAAGGAAGCCATGATGCAACTGAAGGAGGAGAAGCAATGAGTCGCTGTTTGATATTATTGTTGTTTTTTAAAGCAACCTTATTTTATGGACAAACATCACCGGAGGTGCTCACCTTACCGGAGTATTTGTCTTGGGTATTGAAAGAGCATCCAGAGGCCAAGAACGCGCAATTGCTTCAAGAGGCAGGAAATGCCCAATGGTTGCAAGCCAAAGGACTATTGGACCCAGTATTGTCCTCCAAATGGAAAAATAAGTACTATGACGGACAGAACTTCTACCAACGTTCGGAAACGCAAATGGCTTTTCAATCGCCTTATGCCCTTGGATTGGTGGCGCAATGGGATGTGAACAGCGGCGATTATTTGGATCCCGAGGCTTATACAGGTAAGGATGGATTAATGGCCTTGGGATTGAATTTACCTGTGTTGCAAGGATTGTTTTTTGACGAAACGCGATTGGCCTTGAGAAGGGCAGAACAGATTCAGGCCATGTCTGTTTTGGAGAAGCAGATGGCCATGAATGAGCTGTTGTTTCAAAGTACAATGTTGTATTTGGATTGGTATGTGGCGGAGAAGCGGGTGGTGTTGCAAAAGGAGATGATGGATGCTTCGTCGATTCGATTACAGGCGGTGAAGTCAAGGTATTACGTGGGAGACCGGCCAGGGATTGACACTTTAGAGGCCTTTGCTCAGTGGCAAACAAGAAACATCGCTTGGCAAGAGGCACAGTTGTTTTCCATCAAATCGCGCTTGGCGATGACGGCGTTTTTACCTGAGCTGAATGAGAAGAAGAACATCTTGTCCTTGCGATTACAGCCTGATGCGGCTATGTTTTCAGTTATTCCAACCTATGCGTTAACCATGGACATGAATGCTTGGATGTCCAATCACCCCATGATACAATGGTACCAGTCCAAGACCAAGATTTTGGATTGGGAGGAGAAATGGAAGCGGGAGAAGTTGAAGCCCAAGTTGAATGTGGAGTATCATTTTTTGAACAAAGAAGTATCATCCAGTGGAGCGGATTTTTCGGTAAACAATTACCGATGGGGAGTGCAGTTTGCTTTTCCGATGTTTGTCCGTGATGCTAGAGGTCAATTGCAGTTGCAGCGGATCAAGCAAATGGAGAATGAGAATGATTTGTCATTAAAGACAAATATCATAGCGCAGAAGGCCAGGGTTTTGGAGCAGCAAGAGCGCATTATTGCGGACCAGCGGATGCAGGCGATGAACAACTCGGATTATTACAAGCAGTTGTGGGAAGCGGAGCAGGAGCGATTGGGTATGGGAGAAAGTTCGGTATTCATGGTCAATCAGCGAGAAAACATTTGGATTGATCAACGCATCAAGGCTTTGGAATACGAGCAGAAGTGGATACAGACCAAAGCAGAGATCTGCCAACTCACCTACAAACCCTACTTCTGAGGTCGGTTGCCGAGGTAGACGCCGAGGAGGATGACGCCGGCAAACCCTATTTGAAGGGGAGACAAGCTTTCGTTCATGTAATAGCCCCATCCCACCGCAACGATAGGGATCAAATAGGTGACGGTTGAGGCCATAATGGCGCCACTGATTTGTGTTAACCTAAAAAACAATATATTGGCAATGCCCGTCCCCACGATGGACAAAGTAGCCACTGCGGCAATGCTTCTTCCCCCATGCGGATGCGTCCAAATCGCTGAGTAATCTGTTGTAAAAAAATACAATCCGCAAGGTATACTAACCATTAAAATGGACAAGGCCGTTATCCATGGCGCTTTGATGTGCCGCAAATGATGTCCAACGGTATTCACACTTACCCCATACATTACCGTGGCGGCAATGATCAAAAATGCATATTGCATGTTCTGAAAACTACTCCCCTTGGCTGCAATGATGCCCGCAGCACCCAAAAAGCCAATCACCATGCCCACCAGCTGCTGACGGTGTGTCGTCTTCTTAAAAAAAACAATGGCCAATAGCAGCGTGAATAACGGCGTCAACGCGTTCAATATTCCCGCCAATCCACTGTCTAAATATTGTTGCGAGATGGCAAACAAAAATGCGGGCACACCACTTCCCATAAATCCCACCACGGCCAAATATTTCCAGTCTTTCCTTTCTACTTGGCGGATGGCTTGATTGGCAATGGGCGATAAGGCCACTGCTGCCATTATCATGCGCAATGAAGCCACCTGATAAGGTGTCAACACGGGAGTCCCATCTGGCCCCTTTAATCCCATTTTCATCAGAATGAATGATGAACCCCAAACCAAGGCCAAGAGGATTAAAATCAGTAAAGAGGAGAATCGATGTTGAAACAAATCAGTTTTTTGTCAAATGTACGTGTTGTGTTCGGGGATGAACCCTAATTTTGTCAAAATTAATGTCATGAAAAAGTTCGCAACATTCCTCGTTTTGATTGGTTTAATGGCTTGTCAAAATCAATCCAACAATGCCATTGTAGTAGAAAGAATCCAAGAGCAAGGCGAGGTGGCCAAAACATCGACGAAGTTGTCCATTGATGGAATGACCTGCGCCCAAGGTTGCGGTGGTAAGATTCAAAAAGAATTGGAAAAACTCCCAGGCGTGGTGACAACCCAATTGGATTTTGTAGAAGAGCGAAAGGTGAATGTGGTGACCGCAGAGTTTCAGTCCGATAAAATTTCTGTCGAGAAAATGATGGAGGTGGTCAATACCATCGCTGATGGGAAGTACAAAGTTTTGGCGGCCCAAGAAATTACCACAACGCAGAAATAAAGATGTTCAAAGGAAGTCCAGCCCGTTGGGCAATGATTGCATTGGTGGCCTTGTATTTGGTTATCATTGCTGGAAGTGTGGTGCGGGTTACGGGGAGTGGAATGGGTTGCCCAGATTGGCCCAAATGCTTTGGTCATTTGGTTCCTCCTACTGATGTTGAAGTATTGTTGATTGCTCCGGGGAAATCATTTCACAAAGGTCAAATGGTGATACACCATGATACCCTTTGGGTGGCGCAGGAAGACGTTGTATTTGATGACAATGCTACTTTTTGGAATTTTGGATCTGAAGCAGATTGGAAGAAGTATCCAAAACACGATTATGCCATTTTTAATGTCTGGCATACTTGGATTGAATACATCAATCGTTTGTTCACGGGAGTTTTGGGAATTCCTGTTTTGATTCTTTTGATTCTTTCTTGGCTATGGGCAAAAAAAGGAAATGGGTGGTCTACTTTCCTCGCCACGGGACTGACATTGGTGCTTATTTTATATGAGGCTTGGATTGGGAAATTGGTGGTGGATGGTCATCTCTCAGGTGGTAAGGTTACACTCCACATGTTGGGTACGATGGGTATCATTTTGACGCTACTTTGGGCATACAACTCTTCCACTACCATCACCGTGAGATGGAGCCTGAAACGCCCATGGTTGTTGTGGGTTTCTTTGTTTATGGTGATTGCTCAAATAGTTTTGGGTTCGCAATTGCGCGAGGCCATTGATGAAGTGATTAAAGCTGGTTTCAATAGAAAGGAATGGGTAGCGCAAGTCATCCAGTCTTCAGACGATGTTGTCTTTTATGTCCACAGAACGTTTTCTTGGTTGGTCTTGTTCACCGCAGGAGCGTTGGCTTGGGAATTGAACAAACAAGGTTCACGTTTGGCGTATTGGATTGGATTGCCGCTGGTAGGTGAGTTTGTGGTGGGCATCTTGTTGACCTATTTTGATTATCCTATTTGGTCACAACCCATGCATCTGTTGCTTTCGATGATTCTCTTAGGAGCCCTGATTCACTTGGCGTTTCGGAAGTCTTCCATTAAAAGTTAGAGACACCATGTTGGTATACAATACATCACTTTGGTTGGCGATGTCGGTGAGCGCATAGTCCAATGAGAATTGCTTGAACACAATCCCCAATCCGATGTTCGGCTGGAAAGTAACTTCATTGCCTTGGAAAGTAGTTGTCCTCTGGAAGTTTCCAAATCCGGCTCTGACCTTTAACCAATTTTGATAAGTGACCTCCATTCCTGCTGCAGGGTCAATGCTCATGGTGTTTCCAGC
>CAMCTV010000129.1 GCA_945878635.1 Chryseobacterium gleum
CCAATGACAATAGCAAAAACCAAGCACGAAAAACAACTTGAATCTTTTGCCAAAAAGCAAACAGAAAAATGAGCATACCGCCCAAGCCATACCAAGAGTATTTGGGAAAATAACTATTTCGCCAATGCTTTGAAACAGCTTCCCAAACGCGGTAAATATGCTCCACACCCATATTCCAAATCCCTTTTGAGCCCGTAGTAAAATAAATATCTCCGACGATTGAATTGTATTTCAACACAAAAAACCACCAGAGAAAAACAGGAGACAAAATCAGCAATAACCAAACTAAAAAATGCATAATTCGTTTTTGCCTTTGCGTCCATGCAAATGCCATGATCAAAGCCAAAGGATGAATCAAAAACGTGATCTTCAATAACGATGCTAACGCAAATGCTGCAATACTTGGAAAAAAATGAGCTTTTGAATCATTAAAAAAGTAAGCCATTGCAAAATAATAGCCCAACAAAACCAAAGAAAATGCTGGGGTATCGGGAAGAAAGTTGAAAGCGTAGTAATTGAAAACGGTAACCGTAAAAAGGGATAGAATCACCAGCAATCGCAACCCATTTGATCGAATAAAAAAACCAGTTATTCCCCACAAAGCAAACAGGCCCATGATGGAAATCAAGCCATGCATCAGACGCAAAGAACCAAAATCCACACCCCAAATTGAAAACGATTTTGCAGTGAGAAAATAAAAAATCGGAAATTCGCAAGCTGCTTTTGCACCCTTATTGGCCCAATTCAAGGTGCCTGGCTCAAAGAACGGAGCATTGGTTTTCCAATAATGTAGGGTAAAAGCCAAACCATCAGTCTGTCGGATGAAATGGATGCCATGCGGAGCATCATCAGAAAAATTAGAAATGTCCATTCCGTAAAACCAAACAATGATCAACAGCAAAAAGTACCGCATGAGGCTAAAGTACTTCATTTCAGCACAAAGAATCGTCTGAAAAAGTTGAAGGTTGAAATCCTGTTCATATCACACAAAAAAAAAAGCAATTTGTGACTTTTGTTACTTGTGCATTGGTTAAATTTGACGCGCTAAACGCAAGGAAAATGACATCAACTTCACATTTATGGGATTACTTCCCAATCGTAATCATGGCTTTGATTGCTTTGGGATTTGTAGTAACCACTATGGTATTAACCCACACTTTGGGTCCCAAACGTCACGTTAAAATCAAAGAGGAAGCTTTTGAATGCGGAATTGAGTCAAAAGGCAACGCTAGAACTCCCTTCTCTATCAAGTATTTCTTGGTGGCCATTTTGTTTGTTCTTTTTGACGTTGAGGTTATTTTCATGTACCCTTGGGCTGTGAACTTTACAGAGCTCGGGGTGTTTGGACTTTGGGAAATGTTCACCTTCATGGGATTGATGATTGTAGGCCTTGTGTACATCATTCGCAAAGGCGCATTGAATTGGGATTGATTTTTAATACAACATTGACAAATGCAAACAAGTGTAGATATTCATCCAGACCACAAGCCTGAAGGGCATGAAGGTTCTGGTTTTTTTGCCACTACTTTAGACAAAGCCGTTGGAATGGCGCGTGCCAATTCCTTATGGCCACTGCCTTTTGCCACATCGTGTTGTGGTATTGAGTTCATGGCCACCATGGCGTCCACCTATGACTTGGCTCGCTTTGGATCAGAACGCTTGAGTTTCTCTCCAAGACAAGCCGATTTGTTGATGGTCATGGGAACCATTTCAAAGAAAATGGCCCCAGTTCTTAGACAAGTATACGAGCAAATGGCAGAACCGAAATGGGTTTTGAGCATGGGCGCTTGTGCATCATCTGGTGGCATTTTTGATACCTACAGTGTTTTGCAAGGCATTGACCGCGTGATTCCTGTAGACGTTTACATCCCCGGTTGCCCACCTCGCCCTGAACAAGTTTTGGATGGCATCCTTAAGATTCAAGAATTGGCCAAATCAGAAGGCCTTAAAAGACGTCTAACCCCCGAATACAAAGCCAAATTGGCTGCATACGGATTGGAATAATACCATGAGTGAATTACACGACAACCTTTTACAAGCCTTGGAAGAACGTTTCCCAGGCGCAGTAATATCCTCTGGCGATGAAAGGGATTTTCCCGTTTTTCATTTGCAGAAAAATCAATTGATTGCAGTCCTTACTTTCTTGAAACAAGAAAAGGGATTCAATTTCTTGACCACCATGTGCGGAATTCATTATCCAGAACAAGGTGATCTTGAATTTGCATTGATGTATCAATTGCACAACATGGTTCAAAATCAGCGCATTCGTTTCAAGGTGTTTATGCCCAAAAGTCAATTGGATGTTCCAACTTTAACCACTATCTGGCCAGCCGCCAATTGGATGGAGCGCGAAGCCTTTGACTTTTACGGTTTCAAATTCACTGGTCATCCAGATTTAAGAAGAATCTTGAACATGGATGAGATGAACTACCACCCTTTGAGAAAGGAGTATGCATTGGAAGATGCGGGTAGAGATGACAAAGAAGATAAATATTTTGGAAGATAACATGAGCACCAACGTTGACCTACAAAACAACATTGAGAAGGATTATACCACGCTCAATTTGGGACCTACCCACCCCGCTACGCACGGTATCTTTCAAAATGTTTTGACCATGGATGGCGAAATCATCGTCAAGGCAGTGCCTACCATTGGATACATCCATCGTGCATTTGAAAAATTAGCGGAACACAGACCATACAATCAAATCACTCCCATCACCGATCGATTAAACTATTGCTCCTCCCCCATTAACAACATGGGATGGCACATGACCGTTGAGAAGTTGATTGAATGTGAAGTTCCCAAACGTGCAGAATACTTGAGGGTTATTATCATGGAATTGGCGCGTATTGCTGACCACATCGTTTGCGATACCGTTATTGCAGTAGATACTGGCGCCATGACCGGGTTCTTGTATTTGTTTCAAGCCAGAGAAAAGATATATGAAATTTACGAGGCCATTTGTGGTGCTCGTTTGACAACGAATATTGGTCGTATTGGTGGAATGGAAAGAGATTTTCCTGAAATTGCTTGGAAAAGAATTCACGACTTCATCAATGAGTTCCCTGCCATGTTGACTGAGTTTGACAAGTTGGTTACCCGAAACAGAATCTTTATGGACCGCACCGTAAACTGCGGGCCTATCAGCGCTGAAAAAGCATTAGAGTACGGATTCACCGGACCCAACTTGAGAGCGGCGGGGGTAGATTATGATGTTCGCGTAATGAACCCTTATTCATCTTACCAAGACTTTGATTTTAAAATTCCAGTAGGAACACAAGGGGATACTTTTGATCGTTATATGGTTCGCATGCAGGAGATGTGGGAAAGTTTGAGCATCATTAAGCAAGCCGTTGCCAAGATGCCCAAAGGTGAATTCCACGCTGATGTTCCTGAGTTTTATCTTCCAGATAAGCAAGATGTATATTCCAAAATGGAGGCATTGATCTATCACTTTAAAATAGTGATGGGAGAAACGGAAGTTCCAAAAGGTGAAGTATACCACGCTGTGGAAGGAGGCAATGGTGAATTGGGATACTACCTCATCAGCGATGGAGGAAGAACCCCATTCCGCTTGCACTTTAGAAGACCTTGTTACATATATTATCAAGCCTATTCAGAAATGATTGAAGGGGGCATGCTTTCAGATGCCATCCTAACCATGAGTAGCATGAACGTTATCGCAGGAGAATTAGACGCATAAACATGGAAAAGAAATACCAATTTTCAGCAGAAACATTGGCCTTGGTTCACAAAATCATGGCACGATATCCAGAAGGAAAACAAAAATCGGCATTGCTTCCCGTGTTGCATCTGGCACAAGCAGAATTCGACGGATGGTTGAGTTCGCAGGCCATGGACCATGTGGCAGAGGTGCTGAACATCACCCCCATTGAGGTATACGAGGTAGCTAGCTTTTATTCCATGTACAATTTGAAGCCGGTGGGCAAATGCCTTTTGGAGGTATGCCGCACCAGTTCATGCTGGTTGATGGGATCTGAAGACATTGTCAACCACATTGAGAAAAAATTGGGCATCAAGGATGGCGAGACCACCAAGGATGGACAGTTCACCTTAAAAACAGTAGAGTGTTTGGGTTCTTGTGGCACAGCACCGATGTTGCAATGCGGATCTGACTTTTATGAGAATTTGACCTTGGAAAAGGTAGACAACCTATTGGATAACTTGAGAAAAGATGGGGAAAGAAGAACCTACATCAAGGATCATAAAGTAAGCATGGACTGATATGGGAAAGAAATTATTACTTGAACACATTGACGTTCCTGGAATCGAATCCTTGAATGTATACAGACAAAAAGGAGGCTACGACACCTTGAAAAAGGCGTTGTCTTCTATGACACCCGATCAAATTTTAGAAGAGGTAAAGACTTCAGGATTGCGCGGTCGTGGTGGAGCAGGTTTTCCAACGGGAATGAAATGGAGTTTCTTGGCCAAACCAGAAGGTGTGCCGCGTTACTTGGTTTGCAATGCCGATGAATCAGAGCCCGGTACTTTCAAAGACAGATACCTCATGGAAAAGATTCCTCATATTTTAATTGAGGGAATGATTGTTTCCAGTTTTGCTTTGGGTGCCAAAACTTCCTACATCTACATCAGAGGAGAATATTTTTATGTTGCTCGCATTCTTGAAAATGCGATAGCCGAAGCCTATGAGGCAGGATTGTTGGGGAAAAACATTTTGGGAAGTGGATATGATTTGGACATGTATGTTCAAGTTGGAGGTGGTGCCTATATCTGCGGTGAAGAAACCGCATTGTTGGAATCATTGGAAGGTAAAAGAGGTAACCCTCGTATCAAGCCACCCTTCCCTGCCATCGCGGGATTGTACGGATGTCCAACAGTAGTGAACAACGTTGAGACCATTGCGGCAGTAGTTCCCATAGTTAGAGACGGCGGAGCAGCCTATGCACAAATTGGCATTGGCAAATCAACAGGTACCAAATTGATCTCAGCTTCAGGACATTTGAATAAACCAGGTGTTTATGAAATTGAACTTGGATTGCCTGTTGAAGAATTTATTTATTCAGAAGAATATTGCGGTGGAATTAGAAACGGAAAGCAATTGAAAGCTGTTGTGGCTGGAGGTTCGTCTGTTCCAATCTTACCAGCTCATTTGATTTTGAAGACCGCC
>CAMCTV010000130.1 GCA_945878635.1 Chryseobacterium gleum
CGCATGCATGCGTCCACCAATGGAACTCCTGTTCTACCCTCTTCCCAGGCTAGAATCCAATCGGTGCGCTTCTCTCTTGGAAGACCTTCAAAGGCTGGATTGATACAAAGTGTTTCGTAATTACATTGCGTCTCCAATTTTTGTATAAAATGACAGTGCCAATGCAATCGGGTTATGGCGTTGTTCATCGCCCTAGCGTTGCCTTTGTTCTTATTGAAAATCATGGTTTGATAGGCAATGCGGATGGACAAATTGCCCCAAGACAAATAAGGAGAAATGCGCGCACATGATTTTCTACTATCGTGTGGCCGCGAAATATTTTTGCTATAAAAAACAACACGACTGTCGACAAAACTCTTCAAATATCTCAAACCTGAAGATTCTCCACCGGGTTGAAAATTGAGCGATGGCTCTTCCCAACGGTTCAGCAGTTCTGCATCCAAGGGAAATGGATTGCTCCAATCCGTGCACATTAATTTACTTGGTTTGGGATAACAAGGTGAGGTCATGACCTTCATCCATTGCTGGTCCCATCCGTCTCTATTCTTAATTCCACGTACCACCCCATCTCGTTGAAACTCCTTCCAAAACACACCATTGGCTTTGCACCATTTTTTTACCACACGATCCCTATCCCAAGTCCTTTGCGTTCCATTTTCTTCATGAGATAATAAATATCTGATGTCAAATTCTCGCTGTATTTGAGCCAAGATAGTAACCACCTCAGCTTGCACATCACTCACTTCAGCACCCGTTGGAGCGTCCTGTCTCATGTCCTTCAAACTTTGCAGAATAAACCGTCCATGGCGATCATCAAAGTCTGGTCCCTTGATTAAAACATCGTCCCAAGCAAAAAAGATGATGGTCCGCAACCCGCAATAGGTTGCTGCATTGATGGGCGCGTGATCTGTCCAACGGAGATCTCGCTTCAACCAAACAACTGCTATTGATTCCCTATCTACCAAGTGTAACGTTTCTCTACTTGTTTCCAAAAACCAAAAAAAGAAGGGTAATAACCATCTACTTCAGGAAACATCCATGAACGCGATAACTGAGTGCCCTGATAGTGGGCAAACAAAGGATGTTCAACAAAGAAGATTTCTTTACCCGTTGTCATTTGAGACCACTCATCCCACTCGCCTACAAAACACATTAGACCTTCAATCAGCGCTGCTTGATCCAAAATCCAGCACATAACGCTGGGCGAGATAGGAAACTTTTGAAAGAAAGAAGGTTCCAACAACAATACTTTGTGATGCGGTTCATGTATCCAATCATCTTGACTCAGTTGGTAGGTGTTGTATAGTACAAACGGAAGATTATCCTCCTTTGTTTTGGTTTCAGGAAAGCGACCATTCAGGGCCTCTTTCAACGTCTCTGATGACCAATGAAAAGGTTGCCATTCTTGTTTTTCTTGAAGCAAATTGGGAATAGGCATTTCGCGCAGCGCATCATAATCAGCATCCAGGAAAGTCTTGGATTGTTTTGTATCTGTGTAATGATTGATGTTCTCTTGATTGGCAATATAGCGTTTGGACGAAAAAGCCCCTGCCGTCCATTGCCAAGAACAATAGTTGCTGGCCACATCACCATCAATCAAATGATAATACAACCAATCACCACAAGCCTTCCAATGGTATTGACCTATGTTACAGCAGAGCATAGCGGTGTACATCCGCTGATGATTGTGCATATAACCCGTATCCAACATTTCCTGAATGCCCTTGTCTATCCCTTCAATTCCAGTTTGACCATTCATGACCGCAACAGGAATACCACGACTCACTACTCCAGTCTGCTCTTGTTTGATGGCCTGTTTGTGCAAATTAGGATGGTGTTGTTGAACGCGTTGAAAATAATCGCGCCAAGCCAATTCTTTGAGCAGTGACTCACACTCCTTCCAAGTCCAACCTTTCTCTTTCACTATCTCCATGACATCGCGCGTTGCAATAACCCCTCTGCTGATGTAGGGCGATAACTTGGTGACACTACCGAGAATGTGATTTCGCGTTCGTGAATAGTGAACGGGATCAATTCCAGCGGCCATTTTCAGCAAAGAGGATTTGGTTTGTGGGATAAAAAGCATACCCACAAAACAATGAAGTGGAACAAAAGTTTTGGTGCATCTTTGTAAACAACGGAAATGAAAAAAGGACTACTCATTGCACTATTGGCTTGGTTACCCTCTTGGCTTTTGGCTCAGGATGAGTTAGGAATTGCAGGTAGTACCCGTGCGCCAGTCAATACCGTTTATTTCAATCCTGCTTCTATTTGTGACTCGCGTACATTCATCGACATCGAATTCTTTGGACTGGGCGCATTTGTTCAGAACAATTTAGTATACGTTGGAAAGAAAGATTTCTCTATGCTGGATTACAGCGGCATTGGAAATATCCAATTCAACCAGAAAAAAAACCGTTATTACGCCAAGGCCAACGTTGGGATCAAGGGCCCCTCATTTACTGCGAATTGGAAAGAGCATGCCTTTGGCATTCATTCAGGAGTAAACGTGATGGCCGGTGTGAGAAGACTGCCCAATGCTTTTAGTTTATTGATTACCGAGGGTTTTGATTATGCGCCACAAGTTGGGCAAACCAACTCCATTGAGAAACTGAGGATAGGTGCGATGGCCTATGGCTATGTAGGGGTTTCTTATGGTAAAATTGCTTACCGATGGGACAATGCCATTTTGATTGCGGGAGCGACGGTCAATCGGATTTTCTCTCCGGGAGGTTTTGGAGCCCGTTTGGACAATTGGACCTACACTTTAAGGGACAGCTCAGAACTGAGCACACAAAACCTGCAAGGAGAATTGGGTTTCAATCGTTTTGGAGAAGAAATCATAGCCGGTAAAGGATGGGGAATAGATCTTGGGGTAACCTATAAAAAGAGAACCAAAGGCAGCTTTGGATACACGCCATTCAATCCATGTACGGACGGCAAGTACAAGTACAAAGCCTCTTTGGCGTTATTGGATTTTGGAAGTGCGAAATTCAAATCGCCCTATTATAATTATATTTTTGAGCAAACCAGTGGGGGGAATTTCAACGGGAACGATAATACCAACTGGGATGAGCCCGCCTCTGCCGACACCACCTTTACGCAAGGATTAGGTGCGACACCAGTGACTGAAGGGTCGAAATTAAAAGTCAAATTGCCCACAGCATTGAGCGCACAATTGGACTATCACGTGACCAAGAAATTGTATGCAATGGGTGCTTTGACCTGGGGCCTACCTTGGCGGAATAAACTGGGTGTTCAAAGAGCGAGCTACTTGGCCATTGTTCCCCGATGGGAGTCACAAAATTACGAAGTGAGTTTACCCATGACTTTCTACGAGATGCGCAAACCCATGGTGGGCATGGCCATCCGGTTGAGAAGTTTCATCATTGGCAGTGACAATCTAAATGCTTTTATCTTCAACGGCAATTTGTATGGTGCAAGCATCTATGTGCATTTTAAAATGTCCATATACAAGCACCCCAAGTGCAAGAGTTCAGGCGGCGGCAAGAACGACTTCCAGCGCCGCAAGTCGCGTCCGGTTCGGCAAGCGCCTAGGAGTCCGGTTCCTTGTCCGAAGTTTTAGGTAGGTCAATTTGAAAATTAAAATACATTATCTTTGCCCCCCGCTGGCTCCGTAGTTCAATGGATAGAATAAGCGTTTCCTAAACGTTTGATATGGGTTCGATTCCCGTCGGAGCTACTAAATAAAGGCCACCTCGAGGTGGCTTTTTTTTTATCACATTTTATTTTTCAAGTCAACCTTTATTAAAACAAAAATGGTCTCCAATTGGAGACCATTCTTTTATTTCGCAAATAAACGTATCAATTATTTCGCCTTGTAATGAACCTCAGTCACTGAGCCATCTGTATCCACTTCCTTAGCCCAAAACTCACTATTGGTCAAACGCAAAATTTCAAGATTGCTTTTTGAGCCATCAGTATCTGTGATAATCACCTCAGACTTATCGTCTGAAAATGCCCACTTCGCTTTCTCCTCATATACGGTCCCATCCCAATCTGTTCCCTTTACGATATAATCACCATCCTTGGTAAACTCTGCACTGGTAATGAAGGCCGCTACAAACGCAGTGAAATCCTCCCCGTCAATGGTAATCTTTTCAATGGTCCATTCTCCTGCCAAACGAGCCGTTTTGGTGCGCAAAGAAAAAGCTGGTCCTTCTTCATACTTTCCGCATGAAGCAAATTGGAATCCTGTTAGGATCAACAAAGCATAAATAATTTTTTTCATTTTGATATTAATTTCCCCAAAGATATAAAATTTCAATACCCAACCCTTGAAATCTTTGGTTATATAAAGATGTAATTTGTTCAACCACCCTCAATTTTCCATTATCTTCGTAGTATGCAGTTGGTGGATGATTTTAGACACAAAGGAATGCGCAAGCGCTTGGTTCGCGAATTGGCGCTGGGAGGGATTCATGATTCATCTGTGCTGCAGGCGATGGAACGCGTTCCACGTCACTTCTTTCTTCAATCAGCATTTTTAGAATACGCCTATGAGGACAAAGCTTTTCCCATTGGTGTTGATCAAACCATTTCTGCCCCTTCCACTGTAGCCAAACAATCGCAATTGTTACAAATCAAATCCGGAATGAAAGTGCTGGAAATTGGAACAGGTAGCGGATACCAAACGGCTGTTTTGCACGAGTTGGGTGCAAAGATTTTTTCCATCGAACGTCAATTGTCCTTGCATGAATTTGCCAAAGACATGCTCAATAAAATGAAGGTGAAAGCGCATTTAACTTATGGCAATGGCTACAAAGGCTTGCCCAGCTTTGCCCCTTTTGACCGCATCATCATCACCTGCGCCACTCCCGAAATTCCAGAGGAGTTGCTCATGCAACTCAAACCAGGTGGACGTTTGGTAATGCCCTTTGACAATGGTGATGAACAAAACATGCTGGTGATTTTTGAGGATGCAAAAGGTGAATTCCAGATTGAAACCCACGGCAAATGCGCCTTTGTTCCCATGTTGCACAATAGAAATCCCCGAAATACCAATTCATGAGAATGTTCATCATCGCGCTGATTCTACTGAACATCGTGGTAATGCCCCTTTGTACTTTCGCACAACCTGAAAGCCAACCTGCCCTAG
>CAMCTV010000131.1 GCA_945878635.1 Chryseobacterium gleum
AGGAACATTGGTCAAATCCACCCATTGACATTGCGTTCCCGCTCCGTAAATGTCATAGCAACCTGCACTGATTCCCATGTCTCCGCAATTGTATTGTCCAAAGCCACAAAGGTCCATCACACAGAATCCGTTTTTGTGTCCTGCAGGAATGATGTTGCCGTTGACATCCATTAAACGGTAATCACCATATCCTTCGTAATGCGTGTGTCCATGACAATTCTGTGTGGTGAACATGCCTGGATTGCTATTGGGATTGCCCAAATAATAATCTTCTTCTCCTACGTTATTGATTTTTGCACTAAAAGCCAAAACCCAACGGTTGCCATATCCTGTTACACAACCTTCTTGAATGTCACATTCATCTGAAAAGTGTTGAGACAAATACAGAGAATTAACCAATGCAAGTGAATCAAACTCCAAGTCTGGTTGAGAACAAAATGGACTAGGGTAGTAGGCACAACTGCCATCGTCTTGTGTGGCAGAAGGATTGTAGTTGCATGCTGCGGGGTCCATGCATCCTGCTATCTGTCCCATAAAGCTCAGGTTCCATGTAATCTGATCAACGCAACCGTCGCTGTAATCGCCTATTCTAATATAGTAGGTGTTGCCTGCTATTAAGTTTACAGTGATGCTGGATTGCAAGTCGCAATAATCATCGTTGTAACTGAATGTCCCCTCGGCAAATTCAGTCACTGTAACCAAACATGTTTCGTAAATCCAAATTTTGGTATCACAACTGGCCAAATTGCAGGTGCTGACAGTGTGCATCCCGCCTGAGTCAGGTGTGAAAACATACCAATGGTCATCAAAACTGCTGGTGTAGGTGGCGCTGATAGAATAAACCAAATTGTTATCAATGCTTTCTGCATTGGTGCACATGGATCCTACTTGCGCCTGGGTTACCAAAGTGATGATGGTAAGTAAAAGTGTAAAAATGTTTTTCATGGATTTCTTTTGTTGTACAAGTATACCACCGGTTGGTACTTATTTCCAAACGGTGCAATGTTTTTAACTTTTGTGGGTATTGATTAGCCCCCCGAATCTTCATCGTATCTTTAGCCCATGGAACAGGAAACTTTTGATATTCATAATTTTGATACCATCAGACCTTATACCAACAATGAGTTGGTACCCGCCATTGATCGCATTCTCAATGAACCGCTGTTTTACAAGATGATTCGCTGGGTTTATCCCGGTCTTTCAAAGAATGCCATCCACAGCATGATGCGTGGCGTGAAGTCAGTAGATGAATTTCAGTCAGAGATCTCGGGTCCCGCGTTTAAGCGTGTCATAGAGATGACTACTTCAGGGATGTCGTTCACCAATATTCAATCGTTGGATCGTACCCAAGCATATCTTTTTCTTTCCAATCACAGAGACATCATTTTAGACAGTGCTTTGCTCAATGTTAGTCTTTTGGAGGAAGGATACCGTACCACACAAATTGCCATTGGAGATAACTTGCTGCAGCACCGTGTGGTAGAAGATATAGTCCGTGCCAACAAGAATTTTATCGTCAACCGAAACGTAAGCTCCAAGGAGGTTTTTCACTATTCGATGCGTTTGTCCAATTATATCCGCAAGACCATTAAAGACGACAACAACTCCATTTGGATTGCGCAGCGTGAGGGCCGAAGCAAGGATGGTGATGACAGAACAGCAACGGGTTTGTTGAAGATGTTTGCCATGATTGGCAATGGCGAAATTGAAGAGACATTGAAGTCGTTGCAAATCATTCCCATGGCCGTGAGCTATGAATATGATCCTTGCGATATGCTAAAGACCAATGAATTGATGCACCTCAAATTGTTTGGTGCATATGAGAAGAAAAAGGGAGAGGATGTATTGTCCATGTTAACCGGTATAACAGGACACAAGGGTAGGGTAAACATTACAGTGGGTGAATCGCTCAATGATCGAATTGACGAAATGAAGGCCATTCAAAACAAAAATGATAAATACCGTCACCTTACGCAATCCATTGACAATGAGATGCACCGCATTTACAAGTTGTGGCCTACCAATTACATCGCGTATGATTTGTTGATGGGCACCAAGGATTACAAAGAACATTATTCCAATATTCAAAAAATTGCTTTTAGCAATTATATCAGAGCCAATGTGTTTCGTTTAAGTTTAAACCGCAAAAAGACCAACCTTCTCAAGGAAGGATTCTCCGCTTTGGCCAAGGAGATCATGTTGCAGATTTATGCCAACCCCGTAATTAATCGCAGAGAAATAGAAAAAATACAATGAGTGCATTCGCAGAGCTTAAGATTACCAAGCAATTTATTGATGCACTAACAGCGCAAGGAATAGAACAACCCACGGAGATTCAAAGGAAGGCTATTCCGATGATTACGGCAGGTCAAGATGTGGTAGGTATTGCGCAAACGGGAACAGGAAAGACATTGGCTTACCTGTTGCCCATCGTTCAAAAATTAAAGTTCGCCACTGGAACAGACCCACGCGCTTTGGTGCTTGCTCCTACCAAAGAGCTGGTGGTGCAAATCGAAAGGGTATTGGCCAATCTGATTGTGAATACAGATTTGCGTTATGTCGCCTTGTACGGTGGTATCGGTCCTAAAGCCCAATCAGAGAAATTGGAGCAAGGAGTGGATATCATCATCGCCACCCCAGGAAGGTTTTTAGAAATTTATGCCAAAAGGGTTTTTGTCACCAAAGCCATCAAGACGGTTGTATTGGATGAATGTGACCGCATGATGGACATGGGCTTTTGGCCGCAGCTCAGAGATATTCAAGAGAAAATACCCCACAAAAAACAGCAATTGTTATTGTCTGCAACGTTTCCAGATAAAGTGCAACGCATCGCTGACAATTTTTTGTTGTTTCCCAATATCATTGAGGTGACTCCTCAAGCAACGCCGGCGGAAACAGTTGAACAATATCTGTACATCGTTCCCAATAACCCATCCAAAATCAATTTGTTGGTTCATCTTTTAGAAACCGATGAAGCAATGACAAGGGTAATGGTTTTTTGCCGAACCAAAGAATGGGTGACGCAAATTCACCAAATCTTATTGGAAAAAAGATTGGGAAAGACAGTGGTCATACATAGCAACAAAGGACAAAATGCCCGTATCAATGCCATGGATGAATTCAAGGCAGGCGATGTGCGCGTTCTGGTTACCACAGACGTCACAGCCAGGGGTATCGATGTAGCTGAAGTTTCGCATGTGATCAATTTTCAGATACCCCACCAGCATGAAGATTATGTTCACCGCATAGGCAGAACGGGTCGTGCATTCAAAACCGGTGTGGCCATCAGCATGATGGATGTTTCGGAGGTGTATCATGTCCGAAAAATTGAGCAACTCATGAAGCAGGAAATCGAGCGGCGTGAGGTACCTGAATCTGTTGTGATGACAGCAACAGTTAAATCAGAAATGATTGCGCAGAACAGAGACATCGACTGGCAAAAGCGCAAGGAGAACCCTGATTTCAAAGGAGCTTTCCATGAGAAAAAGTTTAAATGGCCCGCCAAAGAAATTAAAAAAGGCAAACCCAAGCCGAAGAAGCGGTTTTAATGATTACATTAGATGCCCTTTTAAATTTTTTTATACATGGAGAAAGATTCTAGAATCATGAATAAGCTCAAGGCAAAGTCTTGGCATGAAATGAAGTCCAACGACTCATGGTCTATTTTTAAGATCATGGGTGAGTTTGTCACCGGTTATGAACGCATGGGGGCCATTGGTCCTTGCGTGAGTATTTTTGGTTCGGCCCGCACCAAGCCCGATAATCCCTATTATAGCATGGCCCGCGAGATAGCCTTTTTGTTGACTCAGAAAGGTTATGGTGTAATTACTGGCGGTGGTCCTGGTATCATGCAGGCCGGTAACCAAGGAGCCAAGGAGGGCAATGGAACCAGCGTTGGATTAAACATTGTTCTTCCTTTTGAGCAGCACAGCAACCCATATATCGATCATGACAAGAGCATCGATTTTGATTACTTCTTTGTTCGCAAGGTCATGTTTATCAAGTACAGCCAAGGTTTTATTGTGATGCCTGGCGGGTTTGGTACCATGGATGAATTGTTTGAAGCCTTGACTTTGATTCAAACAGAGAAGATCGGCCGTTTCCCAATCATTTTGGTGGGTAAAAAATTCTGGACCGGATTGGTGGAGTGGTTCAAAGAAACCCTTTTGGATGCTGAGCACAACATCAATGCAGAAGACATGGACTTGTTCGTCATCGTAGACACTGCACAAGAAGCAGTAGGGGAGATTGATAAGTTTTACAGCAAATACTTGCTCAAGCCCAACTTCTAATGTCTTCCATTTTGTATTTGCTTTCGCCAGCTAAGAAGATGAACACCTCATCTTTTGAATTGGAAATTGAAAGTTCAACGCCACATCATACTGCTAGTGCCAAGAAAATCATGAAAGCATTGGTAGGATTGGAAAGCAATGATTTGGAAAAAGTCATGGCGGCCAAAGGAAAGTTGTTGGACGAAGTAAAGTTCATGCACCAGCATTGGGGTAAAGGACCTACATTTCCAGCGGCGGCCCTTTACAATGGAGATGCCTATACCCGCTTAAATGCCAGAGCTTGGAGTCCCGAGACTTGGGCCTTCGCTCAATCACACCTTTGGATTTTAAGCGGATTGTACGGTGCGCTAAGTCCCATGGATCACATTCATCCTTATCGTTTGATGGTGGGTGCGCCATGGACTCCGCATCGCGATTTCAAGAATCTTTATGATTTTTGGAAGAAGGATATTCTGAAGGATCTGGATGAATTGCAGCCTCAAGTCATTGTCAATTGCGCCTCTCAGGAGTACAGTGCCATGATTGATGGATGGAGGAATTGTCCTGTAATACACATTGATTTCAAAGTGAAAAAGGGTAGTGATTTCGTCAGTGTTTCCAGTTTTTCCAAACAAGCTCGTGGAGAGATGGTGCGTTTGGCCATGGAGAATAAAATCACCAATCCGTCTGAATTGAAAAAATTGGAGGTGTTGGGATTTCAATTTAATAACAAAATTTCCGATAATCAAAACTGGATTTATGTCAAATGAACCTTGGTTTGATGTAGTTTCGCAACGCAAATAATCTACAATGAAATATTTATCAATTTTA
>CAMCTV010000132.1 GCA_945878635.1 Chryseobacterium gleum
GTTGATGAAGGCTTTGGGGAAATAACCACGCTCACGGTATCCGCTGGAGATGGCACCCGTTTCTGGGTCGTTCCACTCCAAAGGAAATACGGGGAATCCCAAACGATCACCGTCCCGCTTGCTCAATTTACCGTTGCCATCAGGCTTTAGAATCAGAGGCAAATGCGCAAACAACGGTGCTTCCCACTCAAAGGCTTTGTACAACATCACATGCAATGGCGCACTGGGCAACCACTCTTCACCGCGAATGACGTGAGAGATATTCATGGTCATGTCGTCCACGACATTGGCCAAGTGGTAGGTGGGCATGCCATCTGATTTGAACAACACTTTGTCATCCAGCTCGTTGGTAGAAAATACAACCCAACCGCGAATCAAATCTTGGAATCTCACCTCCTCATTGCGGGGCATCTTAAAACGAATAACATAGGGATCACCGTCAGCCAAGCGCTTCTCCACCTCATCAGCAGGCAAGGTTAGGGAGTTCTTCATGGTCATGCGGGAGATGGAGTTGTACTGCCAATTGGGCATCTTGGCCAATTCTGCTTGCTTGCGGATATTGTCCAAATCCTCTGTAGTATCAAAAGCGTAATAGGCCCAACGAGCGGCAATCAATTTCTCAGCGTACGGTTTGTACATGGGTTTGCGCTCACTCTGACGATACGGAGCGAAATCGCCGCCGTAACCCACACCTTCATTGGGTTCAATACCGCACCATTTCAAGGCTTCGATGATGTATTGTTCAGCACCGGGGACAAATCGACCTTGGTCGGTATCTTCGATGCGGAGCAAGAAATCACCGCCGTGTTTTTTGGCAAACAAATAATTGTATAGGGCGGTTCTCACGCCACCCATGTGCAGCGGCCCTGTTGGGCTGGGTGCAAATCTAACTCTAACCTTTCGCATAAATAGTGGTGCAAATTTAAGACAAAAGGGGCTAGAACAGCGGCATTGAGATTAAGCCATTCTGCGCACTTTGCGAAACCTTCGCGCACTTGGCGTTTTACGGCATCAAATAGAAAGATATTGAGCAAAAGGGATGGACTTTACTTCCACCTTTCAGACTCTCTCATCTTCTGCAGATCTCTTTTGATTTCCTCGATATTCTCCAATGCCTTTTCAGCCTTTGGATCAGGCAGATTGATAGAATGCTGCATGGCATACTTCAATTCCTCGTCAATTTGACTTTGAAGAATTTTATTCCTAGTTTTCATCTTTCAAATTTACTTTTTTTAAGAATAGAAAACTCATTCTAAAACGTGTTTCTCAATAGGTTCAATTTAGCTTCGTAAAACACACGAAGAAAACGACTATAATCTTTCCCTTCTGCTCTTGTCATTGATTAAAGCCAAAAACCCGGGAATATTTTTCTGAATTTTCTCCGTCTTCTTGGATGGGCGCATGGGCGTTTTTCTCATGATTTCATGCAGTTCTTCTACAGAGATGGTTTTGTTTTTTGATGCTTTTCCCATGGGTCTACCATAAGTTTAATTTTGACTACCTCTTTTTTGCCATGAAACAATTAAATGATCTAAAATTTTCTAATAGCTCTGATATTATATTGATTGGTTTTAGAAGCTATCGGATATGTTGCACCATCAGCGTAGGCATATCCATCATATAAGAAAAAGTATGCAAAAGCATCACTTGAATTAACCTCCGTTGAACTCCAATAATATGGAAACTGTGTATCACCCAAATATGATGAGTTCGATAAACTTGATAACGTTTGATTAACCTCAAACTTATTTCTATATAGAATTTCTAATTCATAAACTGAAGGTAAATACCAATCCTCGAATCCCCCGGCGTTAAAATTCGCACAAACCCCAGCTGCTGTGTAATCTTGAATTGAACCTACAATATTCGCTGTATTATTAGCTCCTGACCACCTACTCTCAGAATTAGGCACATCAATTCCTGCTGCACCCCAACCAGACTGACTAGATAAGTCAGAGGTATATACCACTAATCCATGCTCCTCGCCCAAGGCATCTTTATAAACATGAAAAACTACACCCCCACCATAAATCTCTCCAACCCAATGAGTAAATCCACCACTTCCCGCCGGCCCATTGGGAGCGTACAATGCAAAAGGTACACTCATCAATTGTTGCGTGCCGAGATTTACATAGCCGTTGCCCAAGTCCACTTCTACTTGCAAAAACTTGGTGGTGTTGGACCAATTGATTCCGGCAAAGGTGCCTTGCACCGCAGTACCTTGGCCTATCACAGCTGATACCAACCCTTGTGCGTTGGTGGTGAGGGCATGGGTCTCCTGGTACTCCACAGCCCCGTCTGTTGTGTTTTGATGCAACGTGAATTTTGTCGTTGCCGCAGTATTGGCCGCTACTTGCCCATTGGCATTGCGCACAACAGCTTGGTAGGGAATACCTCGGGGAACAGCGTTGGCGGTGGTATTGCCTCCGTTGTTGTTGTTCACTGGGGTTCCGGTGTACAAGGCGGTGATTTCCTCTTGGGTGAGGGCACGGTTATAAATGGCGATGTCGTCGAGTTTGCCATTAAAAAAATTCAAAGTACTTTGTCCAAGTGGTCCTGAGCCGCATCCAATTTTAACTGGCCAATCGTTTCCAATATTAATATTCGCAACACCATAATTCGCAAAAGAACATGTATCAAGCAGCTGAAAACCATTATGAAAAATAAGAGCGTCATTCAAATCGATTGCCCCAGATTGCTCTTTAATCAAATACTAAAGCCCACCTCCAAACCCTCATCCCCTCATCCCTTCATCCCCCATCACTTCATAGCGAATCGCATTTCATGCTCTCGCTACCTCAGCTTCTCATTGCCCTTGTGCCGCTCTGAATCCCGCATTGTCTTTTTTGACAAATTCTTTTCCAGCGCTTCCGTCAGGTTGATTCCGGTTTGATTGGCCAAGCAAATCAAAACAAATAGCACATCGGCCATCTCATCACCCAAATCTTTTTGCTTGTCACTTTCCTTCTCGCTCTGCTCTCCATAGCGTCTGGCAATGATGCGCGCCACCTCACCTACTTCCTCTGTAAGCATGGCCATATTCGTGAGTTCATTGAAGTACCTCACCCCATGCTCCTTGATCCAAGCATCTACTGTTTGTTGCGCTTCCTCGATGGTCATTACTTGCTCAAGTACAAATTGCGTTCTGAATAGACTTGTCTAAAAAATGGATCCTTCAAATCCTTAATGAATCGAATTCCCTCACCCGTCGACTTCATCTCTGGGCCCAATTCTTTGGTCACCTCCGGAAATTTCTCGTAGCTGAATACGGGTATCTTGATGGCATATCCGTTGCGCTTGGGTTGGAAGTTGAAATCCTTCACCCTCTTAGCTCCCAGCATCACTTTGGTCGCATAATTCACATAGGGTTCGTCGTAGGCCTTGGCGATGAAAGGCACCGTGCGCGATGCACGCGGATTGGCCTCAATGATGTACACCACATCATCCTTAATGGCAAACTGTATGTTGATCAAACCGACGGTTCCCAGAGCTTTGGCGATTTTCTTGGTGTGCTCTTCTATTTGGGTCATCACAAAATCACCCAAATTGTAAGGAGGCAAGACCGCATACGAATCACCAGAGTGTATTCCAGCAGGCTCAATGTGCTGCATAATGCCTATGATGTAGACATCCTCGCCATCGCAAATAGCGTCGGCCTCCGCCTCTGTCGCGCCTTCCAAGAAATGATCCAACAAGATTTGATTGTCGGGCATGTCGCGCAAAATATTGACCACATGCTGTTCCAACTCTTGCTCGTTGATCACAATCTTCATCTTCTGCCCTCCTAAAACATAGGAAGGACGAACCAACAATGGGAAGCCCAAGTCGCGGCTCAACTCAATGGCTTGCTCTGCGTTTTCCACTACACCAAATTTGGGGTATGGGATGTTTTGCTCTTTCAACAAATTAGAGAAACGACCTCTGTCTTCTGCCAAATCCAATGAATCAAAAGATGTCCCAATGATCTTGATACCGTATCGGTGCAACTTAGCGGCCAACTTTAAAGCTGTTTGACCTCCCAACTGAACAATCACTCCTTCTGGCTTTTCATGTCGAATGATGTCATAAATGTGCTCCCAAAATACTGGCTCAAAGTACAATTTATCCGCAGTGTCAAAATCGGTTGAAACCGTTTCCGGATTGCAATTGATCATGATGGTTTCATAGCCACATTCTTTGGCGGCCAATACACCATGCACACAACTGTAATCGAACTCAATTCCTTGACCAATGCGGTTGGGTCCACTGCCCAATACCACAATCTTTTTCTTGTCACTCACCACACTCTCATTCTCCATCTCAAAAGTGGAATAATAATAGGGGGTCTGCGCTTCAAACTCTGCTGCGCAGGTATCGACCAATTTGTAAACGCGCTGGATGCCCAACTCGTCTCGCTTGGTGTAGACTTCACTCTCCAAACACTTCAACAAATGCGCCACTTGACGATCCGCATATCCCTTCTGCTTGACTTCAAACAACAAATCAGATGGGATGGATTGCAAACTGTGTTTTTCCACTTTGCGCTCCAATTGAATCAATTCCTCAATTTGTTTTAAAAACCAAATATCAATTCTTGTTTTTTCGCAAATGGTTTTGAAAGGAATGCCCAATTTGATGGCATCGTAGATGTGAAATATCCTGTTCCAACTGGGGTGTTCCAATGAATGCAAGATTTGGTCTTGGTCGCGCAACTCCTTGCCATCCGCTCCCAATCCGTTGCGGTTAATCTCCAGCGACTGACAAGCCTTTTGCAAAGCCTCTTGGAAACTTCTGCCGATTCCCATCACCTCACCTACCGACTTCATCTGCAATCCCAATTCGCGGTTGCTGCCAGGAAACTTATCGAAATTCCATCGCGGAATTTTTACGATGACATAGTCCAAAGTCGGCTCAAAGAATGCCGAAGTGGACTTGGTGATTTGGTTCTTCAATTCATCCAAATGATACCCGATGGCAAGCTTGGAGGCAATCTTAGCTATGGGATATCCCGTTGCCT
>CAMCTV010000133.1 GCA_945878635.1 Chryseobacterium gleum
CATGTAAACGCATCAGTGAACATTCCGTTGGATCAGTTGGCGAATCACCTAGATGCTTTTCAAGGAAAAGAGAATATCATTGTTTTTTGCAGAAGTGGAGCTAGAAGCGGAATGGCCAAATCAATTTTAGAGCAAGCCGGTTTTGTCAATGTTGTGAATGGTGGTCCATGGACGGCTGTTAAAGCATTGATTGATTAGTTGATAACACTTTGCGCTTCTTTGAACGATTTTGTATTTCAACTGTACCGCTCCTATATTTTTGTAGGACATGACTAAGATTATTTGTAGTTTCTTTTTTGCTTTTTTCTCCTTGCTCTCATGGGCTCAACAATGCCAGTTTGATACCTACAAGAAGAAAGGAAGCATGTATTATTTCTCAACGTATTTCTCGGATTATTCCCAAACCACCATGGAAGGGGCATGTACCATGCTGGATCAACAAGGACGTATTTATGAGAAGCGGGTCTTCAAGAACGGGATCATCCAATCTGAAGAGTTGCACAATTATGGATCAGACAAAATTAGGACGCTATACAAACGCAAAGACCGTGATACATTGATAGCAATAGCAGAGCACTTTGATGAGTCAGGTCGTTTAGAAAGCAAGACAACCTACTATTGGGACAAAGAGAAAAGACGCTGTTGGAAGGAATGGACCTATCATTCCAATGGGAATTTAAGAAAGGAATCTAATTACGTGCTATTGCCCGTTGCTTTAGTCAATGCGCAGGGTTATAAGCCTGCGCCCGAACACGTCATTGATAGCGAGGGATTTGCTGATGCCATCATGCCAAAAGGCTGGGAGATAGATTACCACTCCAATGGGAAAGTGTCAGTGAAGAAATACCATCGTCTGGTTATCACAGATCATTATTCATCTTACGATGGACAATTCTCATGGGATGGACCCTATGAAGTTTGGAATGAGCAAGGTCAATTGTTGGTTAAAGGACAGTACAAAGAAGGTCGTGAAGACGGTATTTGGAATTACTTTCATTTGAATGGGAAATTGTCTGGGGTGAAACAATTTGACAATGGAACCCCAATTGGTACCTGGCGTTCCTACCATACAAATGGTCTCACGTCTGATGAGTCATTCTATGATGTCGACGTATACAATTGCTTCACGCCACATCAGTTGTTTTACAATACAAATGGACAGTTGGTGGAGGAGAAGTGGATCAAATCCAATGGGCAAGGATTTCACAGAAAGTGGACGGACAATGGAGTATTGGTGTTTGAAGAATCTTTTATGAATGGTCCTAATCCCCAATGGGCAGAGTATCGAAAGGAATGGTATAAGGATGGCCATCTCAAGTATTTTACGCAGTTAAATGGCCGCAAGGACACAGCCTACATCAGTTATTACCCCAATGGTGTTTTGCAGAAAATCAATATCAATGGTATTCATTACCAGATGCAGAAAGAGCAGTATGAAAATGGAAAGCTTAAGATGTTGTCTGAGTCAACTACGATGTTGGAATATGTGCGTTATCATTTTGAGAATTATTATCCCAATGGCAATCTCCAAAGTCAAAGCGATCGAACAAAAGACACCACTGTGGAGCAGTATTATTTTCACAATGGATTCAAAAAATTGATGACCCGAAAGGTCGATTTTAATTTGGATGGATTGTATCAAAGCTTCGACAGCACTGGTAAGGTACTTGTTCAATGCAACTATGAGAATGGATTGCGCATGGGTGATTGTTTGGGTGAGTCAAAAAGGAAGTCAAGGCCATTGTCTAATCTGGAGGAGCGAAAAATAGAAGAGCTCATCAAGTATAGCATAGCGAGAAGCGGAAGAAACTTTCTTGGCCATGACAGTTTACAGTGGATGATCAATGAGTCCAAGAGAGGATTGACCTATTTGCCGGATGAATGGAAAGGTGAATTATTGGGGTTTGATGACAAAGCAACAGCACCTTTCCTTTATCAGATCATTCGGCGGATTGAACAAAATGATTCTACTGAAAAAGTATTTCAATTTTTTGTAGATTCACTCGGTTTAAAGTGGACGCGAGACATAGAGAAATCTGATGTTTGGCAAAACGGATTTCTGGAATGTGAAGACTTTTATTCTTCCCACCAGCTATCAATGCTTTTTAACAAGCGTTTCCCAAAAATGACCATTCAATTGAATCTTTATCCATCCAATCTATATGAACAGCAAGACATTGATTTTGGTTACAAAGGAAACAGAAGACAGCACTATTCATACATTCATGTTGTCCCCACAGAAAGGATAGGTACATCAATCTTGAAGTGTCAACTTAGAGGAGTGCAACGCAACTTTGTTCTTTATCCTGATGATTTAGAAATTCAAAACAGATTTTTCGATTGGAATCTCCCTGAGGTGCCATTTCAGCCCGAAATGTATTGGGATTAGGGTATCAATATTTCTTATTGTTGTACATTTATAATCAATAATAATGATATGACCTTACAACAATTACAATACGTTGTCGCCCTTGAACGTTACGGGCAATTTGTGAAAGCCGCAGAGTCTTGCTTTGTTACTCAGCCTACGTTGACCATGCAACTTCAAAAATTGGAAGAAGAAGTTGGGGGTTTGTTGTTCAACAGAGATCATGCTCCGGTTGTTCCAACTCCGCTTGGCGCAGCTTTTTTGGAAAGGGCTAGAATCATTCTCAAAGAAGTGGAGGGCTTGAAGCAATTGGTCAATGAGGAGATTGATAAGATTGAAGGAACCTATAATATCGGCGTTATACCAACCATTGCTCCCTACTTAATGCCAAAGTTGATTCCTCAAGTTTTAAAAGTCAATGCCAAGGTGAAGCTCAAAATATTTGAATTGAGAACGGATGAAGTGATTGACGCCTTGAAAAAAGGAACCATTGATGTGGGTATCGCGGCTACGCCGCTGATGGAGGATTTAATCAAAGAGATTCCTGTTTATTTCGAGCCATTTGAATTGTATATACATCCCAACCACCCCAAGGCGAGTATTAAAGAATGGACCACTGCGGATTTGGAAACCAACGAGATGTTGATTTTGGATGAGGGGCATTGTTTTAGAGAGCAGGCATTGTCCATCTGTGCTCGATCAGGAAAGAAGTGGAACAAAGGGTTTGAATACCAAAGTGGATCATTGGAAGCGCTAATGGGTCTTGTAGATCAAGGTGTCGGTTATACCATGATTCCTGCCATGGCCATGAAGGGAAAAGAATCACCTTCATTTGTGCGTTGTTTTAAAACACCACGTCCCGTTCGAGAAATCTCGTTAATCGTTCACAGGAGTTTTGCAAGAACGGCTTTCCTAGAATGGCTTCAATTGCAGATAGAGCAAGTTGTTCCCAAAGAATACATCCAACCTAAGAAAGTAAAGCGTATCAAGTGGAAATGAAGATTTGAAAAACCTAAGTTATTCTCTATTCAACGCTACTTTTTCTTTGCCTCTCTTTGATCCGATTGTATATCGCAACAGTAGTTCCGATCACCATGATGAAACAGCCTAACCAGAGCAAATTGATCCAAGGGAATATCTCGGCACTCAGAATCAACAAGTCCTTTTTATGACTTTTGTGTTGTTGCGCTTGTAGCTCAAGCTTCCCATCTTTTTCAACGAGTCCTAATAACAAACCAAAGGTTTTTGATTCACTGGGGAAAATTTGACCAACACCATTCTTACTGGCCATCACCAAAATGATTTTCTCTTCTTTGATGTTCTCCTTCAAAGTAACAAAAACCCTTTTGGCAACAATGTCCTGTGGAAGTGATTCAGGCATAGGTCCTGCGCCGACAATGCTGTCGATTTTGAAATCAATAGTCTCAGTCAATTTAACATTTTGTCCTTCAACCACCTCTCCTTTGATAGGCTCCAAGTATCCATTCTCATCCGTCTTGGGTTCTTCCATCGCGATGTACTTGATGTAGGTGTAAAGATCATTGTCCAAACGGTGTTGAATGCTAGGCTCTCTTGAATTCCCTTTGGGTGACTGAAGCACACTGGGCTCTAAAGTGAAAGCAAATGAACCAACACTGCCGGGTTGCCATAGTTTGGCTTTTTGCTGCACATCATATCGTGGCGAAGGAACAACGCTCCACAATGAATCTTCACTCCAGTCATGCAAGAAATTATCTGACGCTTGGTGCGTTTCCATGCAGCGGAAAATCATACCCTGCATGGATCGATAGTCTCCTTCGTTATAATTGATTTTCTCTTTGTTGTAAAAGTCAACTTTTACTTTCAAATGATCCCCATCCTTGTATTTTTCCTTGTAGACAATAAAGTAATCTCCCATGGGCATGGTATCCCCTTGAAGAATCATCAAATCCTCCATGTTGTTGAATTCCTTGTCTAAATCAGCAACGTTCCCTACACGATTTTCAGAGATGAAGAAGTTTCTCGATGTAGAAACCACCGCACCCAAAATGAGCATCGCAAAACCAATGTGCGCTATGCTTGCGCCAATGGATTTGAATCCGCCTTTCCATACCTTTGACCAATAGTAGGCATTGGAAACCAATGCAAATATTGTGGTAAACACCAAAAGAAGGATGGGCAATTGCTCATCGTTAAAGCTCGTAAAGAAATAAAGCAACAGGGTGATGATGAATGCAATGATGAAGCTGGGTGCAATTTGCACTATGAACTTTTTAAAGGAGGTTGTCTTATAAGCCAAGTATTGTCCAATGGCAATGATACTGAACAACAATATAGAAAGTGGAACTTGCACTTTGTGGTACACTTCAAATCGTTCAGTATCTGATGGCGCGGTAAATTGATGATCGGCCAATTGCTTGGCAAATGCCCAACCCGCAGATTGATGCAGCCATGTGAAGAACGACTCAAAAGGAACCAAAAAGATATTTCCTACATTGATGGAAGTAACCACTGTTACGTGAATGGACATCAATATCAACACTACTGAACCAATGTACATCCAGAACTCTCTGCTGGACAAAGC
>CAMCTV010000134.1 GCA_945878635.1 Chryseobacterium gleum
TAAAAAAATAAAATACACCCGTGGATCGTAAAACATTTCTGGGCACCACTGCATTGGCCAGTGTTGGATTTGTATCCCAGTCCATCGCCCTGCCTTTTTCCATCAACAAAGCAAAACTAAACATTGGACTCATTGGCCTTGGCGCCAGAGGTCAAAGCCACTTGGATGAATTGTGCAAGCGTGATGATATCGAAATCATCGCTTTGGCAGACCCTGATGCAGATTGGGCCATCCCTTCAGCACTTGAAATCATCAAGCGTGGATTGCGCAGAGAACCTCAACTTTTTGTAAAAGGGGACAACGACTATCTGCGCATGTTGGAATTAAAAGAAATGGATGCTGTCATTATTTCTACACCTTGGGAATGGCATGTGACGCAGGGAATTGCTGCTTTAGAGGCTGGGAAAAAAGTGGGAATGGAAGTGGCCGGTGCGATGAGTGTTCAAGAATGTTGGGACATTGTTGACGCAGTTGAAAGAACGGGCGTTCCATTGATGTTCCTAGAAAATGTCTGTTACCGCAGAGATGTGATGGCGGTAATGAACATGGCCAAGCGAGGCGTATTTGGAGAATTGCTGCACCTACAAGGAGGATATCAGCATGATCTGCGTGCAGTAAAACTCAATGATGGTCAATCTCCTTATGGCAAGGGTGTTGAATTTGGAGACAACGGATTTTCCGAATCCAAATGGCGAACCAATCACAGTGTAAAACGCAACGGAGAACTATACCCCACTCATGGTGTTGGTCCCATTGCCATAATGGCTGACATCAACCGCGGCAATAGATTGATTTCACTTTCTTCTGTATCCACCAAAAGCAGAGGACTGCGCAAATACATTGTAGACAATGGCGGAGCTCAGCACAAGAATGCCGCTGTGGATTTCAAGTTGGGAGATATCGTAACCACTCTGCTCACCACAGCCAACGGCGAAACCATGATGCTCTCGCATGACACATCATCACCCAGGCCTTATTCCTTGAATTTCCGCATCCAAGGAACACAAGGATTGTGGATGGATGATTTACAACAAATCCACATTGAAGGAAAAACCAAACCACACCTCTGGGAAATCGATCAAACTTGGATGGAAATCTATGACCACCCGCTCTGGAAAAAGTACAGCGAAGAGGCCAAGAATGCTGGACACGGCGGCATGGATTTCTTTGTGTTGAATGCCTTTGTTGAATGTTGTAAAAACAATGAAGAATTTCCGTTGGATGTATATGACATGGCTACATGGTCAGTCATTACACCATTGTCTGAAATCAGTGTGAAAGAAGGCGGCACAAGACAGGAAATCCCAGACTTCACCAAAGGTCAATGGAGCCAACGAAAAAACACTTTTAACCATAGATCGGATTACTGACAAAGCCTGTAATTTCGCAAACCTCAAATCAAATAAAAATGTCTTATACCTTTCAAGAGATAGAGAAAAAGTGGCAAGCGTTCTGGAAAGAACACAACACTTACCGTGTGACAGAAACCACCGATAAGAAAAAATACTACATCCTGGACATGTTCCCCTACCCCAGTGGTGCAGGTCTTCATGTAGGACATCCGTTGGGTTACATCGCCAGCGATATTTTTGCCCGATACAAAAAACACCAAGGCTTCAATGTATTGCATCCCATGGGCTATGACAGTTTTGGACTGCCTGCAGAACAATATGCCATTCAAACAGGACAACATCCTGCCATCACTACGGAAAAAAATATAGCACGTTACCGCGAGCAATTGGACAAGATTGGATTTTGCTATGACTGGGAAAGAGAAGTCAGAACCAGCTCTCCAGAATATTACCATTGGACGCAGTGGATATTTACCACCATCTACCACGCATGGTTCAATTTAGAAACCCAAAAGACTGAGCACATTGATACATTGATTCAACATTTTGAAACCAATGGGAATTACAATGTTCAACCAGCTTGTGACGAAAAATGGCACCAAGCTCTATTGGAACTAAAAGACAACAACAATCAACCCCTCTATTTTTTCAGTGCTGATTGGAATGGTGATTTCACCGCTACTGATTGGCAAAGCATGAACGAGGATCAGCGCTATCATTTATTGATGGCCTTCCGATTAACTTATTTGGCGGACTCGATGGTGAACTGGTGCCCTGCATTGGGAACTGTGCTGGCCAATGATGAAATCAAAGATGGAGTAAGTGAGCGCGGAGGACATCCGGTAGTTCAAAAGAAAATGAGACAATGGTCAATGCGCATTTCTGCATTTGCAGAGCGTTTGCTATTGGGGTTGGATCAAATAGATTGGCCTGAGAATATCAAAGAAATTCAGCGCAATTGGATTGGGAAATCAGAGGGTGCTACAGCATTTTTTGATTTGAACCAACACGAAGGGCAAATAGAAGTATTTACCACCCGACCTGACACCATCTTTGGCGTAAGCTATTTGACGCTTGCCCCAGAACACCCCTTGGTGTCTTCTATTACAACCGCTCAACAAAGAGATGCTGTTGAACAATACGTTCAGCAAGCAGCACTAAAAAACGAAAGAGACCGTCAAGTTCAAAGCAAAGAAATGACCGGTGTATTCACAGGGGCCTATGCCATACATCCGCTGACCAACAAACAAGTTCCCATCTACATTGGTGATTACGTTTTGGCCGGATATGGAACAGGAGCTGTCATGGCAGTACCTGCAGGAGATCAACGCGATTGGGATTTTGCAAAGCATCACAACATTCCCATGGTGCTCATCTTTGAAAATCATGACGCTAGTGAATCAGCTTGCACTTCAAAAGAAGTACCATTGGTCAACTCAGATTTCTTGAATGGCCATTGCGGAAAAACAGCATTCAATTCAGCTGTAGAAGTATTGGAAAAAATAGAACACGGCAATAAAAAAATCAACTATCGCCTAAGAGATGCTGTCTTTTCCAGACAACGCTATTGGGGTGAACCTTTCCCAGTTTATTTCAAAGATGGAAAGGCCCATATGATTGATCAACAAGAGCTCCCTGTAACATTGCCTGATGTCGATAAATATTTGCCTACTGATGATGGTGAGCCCCCGTTGGCTAGAAGTCAATGGAAATACAAGAATGAATTTGTCATGGAATACAACACCATGCCAGGTTGGGCCGGATCATCTTGGTACTTTTTAAGATACATGGACCCCAACAATAGCAAGACCATTGCTTCACCACAAGCCATGAACTATTGGGGACAAGTTGATCTTTACATGGGAGGTGCTGAACACGCCACAGGACATTTGTTGTACTCCCGATTTTGGACAATGATCCTGCATGATTTGGGCCATGTGCCCTTTGGAGAACCCTTTCAAAAGATGATCAACCAAGGTATGATACTTGGAAGGTCGTCACTCGTTTACAGAATAAAGGATACCAATACTTTTGTTTCTGCTGATCTTCGAAAGGAGTATCAAACACAAAGACTCTATGCCGACATCAGCATGGTGGACAATGATCAATTGGACACTGAGGCTTTTAAAAATTGGTTACCTGAGTACAAGGATGCGGAATTTATTCTCAACGAAAAAGGTCAATACCTATGCGGCTTTGAAGTGGAGAAAATGTCCAAATCAAAGTTTAACGTTCAAACACCAGATGAGCTCATTGAGAAATTTGGGGCGGATACATTGCGTTGCTATGAAATGTTCCTTGGGCCTGTAGAGCAGAGCAAACCATGGGATACCAAAGGAATCAATGGTGTACACAATTTCTTGCGCAGATTAAATCGACTATTCCAAACCGATGAAGGTCAATGGATGGTTACCCAAGAAGCAGCAGATAAAAAATCATTGCAAACTTTGCATCGCACCATCAAAAAAGTGACCGATGACCTGAACAGACATTCTTGGAATACTGTCGTTAGTACTTTAATGATTGCAGTCAATGAATGGACAGAACAAAAATGCCATCAGCAGGAAGTACTAGAATCATTGGTTGTTCTATTGAGTCCTTACGCTCCACACTTGGCGGAAGAGTTGTGGAATAAGCTTGGACATAATAATTCTGTTTCCATTGCCCAATGGCCTGAAGCCATTGCATCCTATTTAGAGGACGATGTATTTTCTTACCCGGTTTCATTCAATGGAAAGACCAGATTTAATATTGACTTAGATGCCAACATGGATGCCAAGGCGGTGGAAGTTGCGGTGATGAGCCATGAAAAAACGGCTCATTACTTGGAAGGAAAAGCGCCTAAAAAAGTCATTGTGGTTCCCAAGCGAATCATCAATATTGTTTGCTGATTGAAAGCCGTCTTAGGACGGCTTTTTCTTTGGCGCATTGGACTTGCGCACATGCTTATCCAGGATTTCAGGGACATAGTTTCGGGCAGACTGACTCTTTTTCCATTGATACAATTTTTCTCCGTTGTTCTTTACAGCAACTTCTAAATCCACCAATGGGAACGGGTAATCTCTGCCCAATTCAAATCCAATCATCATGGCCTCCATGGGGGGCATATTCCAAGGTTCATGAATGTATTTATCTGGTAGCGCGCTCAACTCAGGAATCCATTGTCGAACAAACAATCCCTCCTCATCAAAACGCTGACCATTCTTAACTGGATTGTACAACCGAATGGTATTGGCTCCTGTGGTTCCCGCTTGCATTTGCAATTGCGGATAATGAATACCAGGATCATAATCCAAAAACATCTTCGCCAAATGATATGCGCCCCATCGCCAATCTTGAAACAGATGATGGGTTAAAAAACTCACAACCATGGCTCTCATTCTAAAGTTAATCCATCCTGTTGCTTTCAAACAGCGCATGCATGCGTCCACCAATGGAACTCCTGTTCTACCCTCTTCCCAGGCTAGAATCCAATCGGTGCGCTTCTCTCTTGGAAGACCTTCAAAGGCTGGATTGATACAAAGTGTTTCGTAATTACATTGCGTCTCCAATTTTTGTATAAA
>CAMCTV010000135.1 GCA_945878635.1 Chryseobacterium gleum
GTGAAATCGGTAATTCGAGTATTCTACCTTGTTGATGCTCCTGAAAGCAACCGGTTTGAGAATCAATTTTCCAATGTGTTTTTTCAGGATGTTTTCTGTGGTCTGTTGTGAAGAATTTGCACTCTTTATAGACACCGGGGAAAATGCTGGTTTCAATTGTAAAGCCTAGATCCTCTATGGTTTTTAGATAATGTTGAGGTTCTTCAATTGCCAATCCTCCCATTCTAAAAGCGCAAGGAACAATGTTGAATTCAATCTTAAAAATTTCTAGACAATCCTTGATGGCTTGAATCATTTTATTGATTCCGTGATTCTGAACAAAGCCATTCCAAGAATAGTCTGATTTGTTAAAGTTCCAGCAATTTTCATCCGCATTCCATGAGCTGGTTACCCAATGGGGATGCCAATGAAATTGTAATTCATGACCACAAGTGGAAAGCCAGTTCAGTTGATCTTTGATGCGTTTGTATTCTGGTTCGAAACCACATCTCTTGAGCGCCTCTAAGTAAGCGATGTCAATGAAGAAAGAAAGTGGCACGGATTGGTGGTTGGCGATATCTGTAAGCTTCTGGGTTTTGGTAATGAGGTGCTCCAGGTCGTTTTGACCATCAAAGAAAATTTCGTAATCAAATGTTAGTACACTAAGCCTTTTCACAATTCCAGTTAAAGCCTTACAAATATAGCAATGCATTTAATTTTAGGTTCATTATTGCGCTATCTTTAGAATAAATTTTAAATCATGAATTGGATAATTTTTGGCGCAATAGGCGTCGTACTGTTTTTAGGGTTAAGGACAGTTCAACAGGGAAATGTCGCTGTTGTCACCATATTTGGTAAGTACCGAAGGGTGATAAGACCGGGACTTAATTTTATTATTCCCTTTATTGAAACCGTTTTTAAAAGGGTTTCTACTCAAAATCGATCGGTAGAGTTGGAGTTTCAAGCAGTGACCAATGACCAAGCCAACGTTTATTTTAAATCGATGTTGTTGTTCAGTGTTCAGGATGCTGAAGAGGAAACAGTTAAAAAGGTGGCCTTTAAATTTATCGATGACAAGAGCTTGATGCAAGCGCTTATTAGAACCATTGAAGGCAATATCCGTTCTTTTGTAGCCACCAAGAAGCAAGCAGAGGTATTGGGATTAAGAAGAGAAATCGTTGACCATGTGAAGGAGCAAATTGACACCATTATTGAACAATGGGGTTATCATTTGCACGATTTACAAATCAACGACATCACCTTTGATGAGATCATCTTGAAATCCATGAGCCAAGTAGTGGCCTCTAACAATTTGAAGGCGGCAGCTGAGAATGAAGGTCAAGCTTTATTGATCACCAAAACCAAGGCTGCAGAAGCGGAAGGAAATGCCATTAAGATTGCCGCTCAGGCGGAACGTGAAGCAGCGCAGTTGAGAGGTCAAGGAGTTGCACTATTTCGTGAAGAAGTTGCCAGAGGTATGCAGAATGCAGCAAGAGAAATGCAAGAGGCCAATTTGGACGCCAACATGATTATGTTTTCCATGTGGACTGAGGCCATCAAGAACTTTGCTGAATATGGAAAAGGCAATGTGATTTTCTTGGATGGTTCAACGGAGGGAATGCAAAAGACCATGCGCGAGATGATGGCCATGGGAAAGGTCAGTCAGTTGGAAAAGTAAAGTTTTATATCAAGTGATTTATTAAAAACAGAGGGTTTGTGACCCTTTATTTTTTGCCATTGACATACCATGCCAAAAGTGACATTGGAATGTAAGCCATCGTCAAATCAAGTGCGTTGAACCAAGTGGGTGCGGGTATCATAGCAACAGCGCTAATTCCGGCCATTAGAAAGAACACTCCAAAGAAAAGGGCAATCTTTTTTTCATTGCTTTGTGCAATTTTCATGGCTACCCATGCGCCAACAAAAGTTCCTAGGGCATGCGCCAGGAAGGGCATGATGAAATGCTTGGGTTGAAACAAATGAATGCTGGATTGCAGTCCCTCCGCTGTGGTGACATCTACATTTTCTGGTGGAGCAATAATCTTAGGTGATAGTTCGATAAGCCCAGTGTTGGTAAAAATCCCTGTTACGATGCCAATGACAATGGCTAAAATGGTTCTGATGATTTTTTTATTGTTCATTTGATAAATATAGGGTGAAAAAAAAGGGTCTTGCAAGAAGACCCTTTTTTTGGTTTAAAGTTCAATTAGTAATACATGCTGCGGCGAACCTTAGCGACGTATTTTGCAAGACGGATAACCTGCTTGGTGTATCCAAATTCATTGTCATACCAGACGTAAAGAACCACGCCTTTTCCATCTGGACTGACTATTGTGGCTTGGCTGTCAAACACGCTGCAACAATCATTGCCGACGATATCGCTGGATACCAATTCTTCACTGATGCTAAAGAAAATTTGATTCACCAAATCGCCTTCTAATGCTGCTTTTCTAACCATTGCATTTACTTCTTCCTTGGTAGTCGGCTTGTCCACATAAGCGTGGATGATCGCCAAAGAGCCATTGGGGGTGGGTACGCGAACCGCATTAGAAGTAAGTTTATTGGCCAATGATGGAATAACCTTGGTGACGGCTTTACCAGCACCTGTTTCTGTTATTACCATGTTGATGGCTGCACTTCTTCCTCTTCTGCTTTTCTTGTGCATGTTGTCCAACAAGTTTTGATCGTTGGTGTAAGCGTGTACGGTTTCAATATGACCTTTGTCAATGCTAAAAGAATCGTGTATCGTTTTTAATATTGGACAGATGGCATTGGTGGTACAAGATGCTGCAGAGAAAATGGTTTCATTCTCTATGTCCAAATCTCGGTGGTTGATACCGTAAACAATGTTAGGGATTTCTTTGCCTGGGGCAGTTAACAATACTTTGCTAACGCCTTTGGATTTCAAATGCGCGCTCAAAGCCTCTCTGTCTTTCAATACTCCTGTATTGTCAATCACCAATGCATCATTGATGCCATAGATAGAGTAATCAATGGCTGCAGGATCTTTGGCACCAATCATAAAAACCCTTTGACCATTGATGATTAAACATTTGTTTTCATAATCGGTTTCAACGGTTCCTTTGAAACGACCATGCACTGAATCGGTTTCAAAAAGCGCTGCACGTTTCTTGATGCTCAAGTCATCATTTTCTCTGGTGACAATGGCACGTAAACGCAACTGCTGTCCGCTCCCAGCTTGTCTAACGAGCTCTCTGGCAGCCAAACGACCGATACGTCCAAATCCATACAATACAACATCTCTGGGTTCCAATTCGTGACCGGACTCTTCGATGAAGTTTTGCAATTTATCTTCTAAAAATTCTCTTTGACTTTGGTAATGCTCACGAGAAGTAGACCATTCATTGGCCAATTTCCCAATATCAATTTTAGCAGGAGCCAAATTCATGTTGTACAATTCTGTGGCTAATTCGGCAGAATCAAAAACACTGATGGGTTTACCTACTACTTCGGCTGCGTATTTGTGCAGTCTTAGTATTTCAGTAATTCGGGTGTCCGCAAGGTGATTGCGAAAAAGCACCAATTCGATAGACTTATCGAACAATAGTTTTCCAACCATATGAGCCAATTCAACAGCGGCTCTTTCTTGGTTGACATACACGCTCAGTTCATTGCTGTACGTGTCTTTTGACAAGTTGTTTGACATAAATAAATAATAAAAGATTGAACGTTTTGACCAAAAGGGTTCATTGACTTTTGGTTAGGCAAAGATAGTGCAATCCGCTAAGTGTTAAAAGCAGGAATTACCTTGACTTTTTTTTGAATGGCCGAAACGATTTTTTCTTGTTGCTTTGTGCTTTGGGATTGTATTCTGGTAAATCTCCAAACTTGGCGTCTATGGGCAGTTTTTCAACCGTGGTTTGAATCAAAGTTTCAATCTTTTTGAATTTGTATTGATCCTCTGGAACGATGAAAGTAACGGCTTCCCCCTCAGCCTCGGCTCGTCCTGTTCTGCCAATGCGGTGCACATAATCTTCGGCATCTCCAGGTACATCAAAATTAATCACGACATCTACTCCTTTGATGTCTATTCCTCTTGACATAACGTCTGTGGCGACCAATATTTTGCATTGTTGGTTTCTGAATTGATTCAATGCAAATTCACGCTCTGATTGTTCCAAATCACTGGACATGGCCAGGGACGAAAATCCTTTTCTTTTGAGCATGTTTTGAATCTCACTCACTTGTGATTTTCTGCTGCTGAATACGATAACACTTTTGTCTTTTCGTGGTGTTAAGTAGTCTACAAGCACACCAATTTTTTGGTTGTCAAATAGTACAAATGCACCTTGCTTCACATTGGATGGAGGTTTGCTCAATGCAATGTTGATGATGGTTGGATTTTTTAGAATGGATGACGCAAAGCTGAAAATATTATCGGGCATTGTCGCGGAGAAAAGCAAACTTTGTTTTTCTCTTGGCAATACTTTTAAAACACGCTGAATATCTGGTAAGAAACCCATGTCGAGCATGCGGTCTGCTTCATCGAGTATGATGAATTTCAATGCTGAGAAATTGACATAACCCAAATTGATGTGCATGTTCAATCGTCCTGGAGTGGCTACAATGATATCAATCCCGGATTCAATGGCATGGCGTTCTTGATTGAAAATTTTGCCATCCCCACCACCGTAGATAGGCATAGATGAAATGTCTGTGAAATAGCCGTAAGCAGCGATGGCTTGGTCAATTTGCGTGGCCAATTCTCGTGTAGGAACAATGATGAGGGCAGAGAT
>CAMCTV010000136.1 GCA_945878635.1 Chryseobacterium gleum
GCCATAGCAAAAACTGTAGCTCCTGTATTGCTGTTGATGGTTATATTCTTCTCATCAGGATACAATCCAGTTGTAGACCAAACCAAAGTGTAAGTTGATCCCATTTGCAAAGTAACAGGAGTGGTCAATGGCGTGGCTGCACCTGCTGCTGGGCCATTAAAAGTGGCTATTACATTGCTAGAAGCATCTAGTAATTGTAATACAGATCCTTCCCATGAATCGTTATAGATATTATCAATTTGAACAAAATTATAAGTAACGTTTGGATCAGGTGCGACAACATTCGAGTATGGTCCACCAGCAGTGGTTGAAGACTTCCACTGATGTGTAAATCCAGAAAAAGGACCGAAAGCACTACCGTTCAATACAGTAGCACCTCCTTGACAGAAAGTAGAGACAGTAGCCGCAACAGTTGGTGCGTTAGGCGCTGCTGAACAAGGTCCTACAACAGTCAATGTATAATCTTCCGTTTCACCTGCAGATATGTTTCCACAAACTGCGGGAGTGGTAGAGTTCCAATCAGAGCGAATACGCATGCGGTAAGAACCTGGGGCCGTTCCTGCAGGAATGGTAAATGAATTGGTCACTGATGTAACATAAGCTCCACTAGCGTAAACACGCTCTGCTGGATCTGCAAAAACCAAGTCATTGTTATAATCCACCCAAATTCTAAAACCAGAACTGGAGTTAATGGTAGCAGTAAAGTTCACCGCATCACCAGGAGCTGCCATTACTGCCTGTGCAGTGTAGTTTCCGTAACCACCAGCTGAACCGCCAGTAGCGTTGTTGGTGATGTCTTGAACCTCACCAACGGTCGCAAAACTCGCAATGTGGCCATTGGCAGAAGATGTAGAAGTAGATACACAATAACCAGTATAAACTGGAGTAGATGCCCAAGCACTCACATCAGAACCACCACAATTAGACCGGATATAAACCGTGTAGTTGGTATTTGCGTTTAAGGTGTTAAACGTGAAAGTAGTGTTGGATGTTCCTGTACTCAAAGCCAATCCTGATGAACCAGAACCTGCAGCACCTGAAGTACGCACTTCGATGTCGTAACCAGAAGCTGGAACTGGAGAAGGAGCTGTCCATGAAACAGTAGCACCAGAAAGATTCAAACCAGTAGAGGTTAAAGCAGTTGGAGGAAAGCACGTTGGAACAGTTCCTGGCGTGTAACCAAAACGAATAGCTGGTTTATTTGAAGCAATTGCTGTTGTAGTGACTCCACATTGATTGCCCGAATCAGACCCTATTGAACGAGCTCCATTGGCTGTAGATGCAGCTATTGTTCTAACCTGACCATATGGAGTTGTATATGGATTAAAACCTGAAGAACAGATATCCAGTAATAAATTACTTGTTCCGTCCCATGCAAAAGGTGTGTCCAAAGTAATCATATCAAAATTACCCACTGTGGTAACAGTTGGATTATAATTGAATGGACCTTTCACAATTGATGTACTGCTTGTTACATGTGCTGCACAATTCGCAGTAGCAGTACCACCCATCTTAATGGTATATCCTGTTAAGTTACCACCGCCATAATCGCCTGAGATCGAGAAACCCAAAGAAACGATATTAGAATATGCAGGAATCCCTGCTGTTGTCAATTCAGAGGCAGTGTAAATAACCTGATATCTGAAAGAACCCCAATAACCCCAAATCGGATCAGCTCCAGTCGAGGTGGTTTGGGTTGTAGAAGCCGCTCCTATGGCAACATAGGTTTGACTTTTTGCAGAAAAATTCATCAGTGACAACACTGATATTGTCATCAATAACAACCAACTTGCCCACTTCGGGGAACTTGATTTTGTTGATGACTTACTTTCGAACGTCCCTGCCGTTCGATGCGCAGAGGCAAATGTCTCACCCCTTTGCTTTGGAATAGAATCCAAGTACTTCATAGATTAATAATTAAGTTATTTAGGTTAAGCGACGCCTTTTACGTCAAGACGAATATAGAAATTAGTTTTTTCAATTCCAAAAAACTTTAAAAAAAATTTAACCTTGGCCTAATTTTGCACCATGGAAAAGGACTTAAACCCTATGAAAATCAATATTTCCGAACTTTTTGCAATTATGCTCATCAGCTTTGGGCTTGGGACAACCCTGAGCGCTGGATGGCTTGCTGCATTTGAAGTTCCTTTTTCGAGTGACGCCATCCCTTATCTAACTGAAAATCAATCACTCCTATTGGGCTGGGCCAATGTTATCCAACAATCTTTCTTCTTTTTGGCACCTTGGCTGTGGCTCCTATTCCGGTCCAAAAAATTTAAGTCCGAACAACTGCAATCTTTGCAATCATTTCACATTCCCATTTTTTTCCTCACCATTTCCCTAACCTTAACATCATTTGGATTGATTGAATTCCTTAGCTCGATCAACCAAAACATCCTTGACGCCTTACCAGCATTGAAAAACCTTTTGGTATCAAAAGACAACACAGCGTTGATCATTCAAGAAAAAATATTGTCGCAAAAAACAATCAGTGGTATGGTACAAAGCGTGCTAATCATGTCCGTTTTTCCGGGAATATTGGAAGAGATTTTTTTTAGAGGTATCCTCCTCCATACCCTGAGAAAGAAAATAAACGTGCATGTCGCCATTTGGATTGTTGGTCTTTTGTTTTCTATCATCCATTTTGAATGGGAAGGATTCATTCCACGATGGATTCTTGGGGCCGGACTGGGTTACTTGTACCAATTCACCGGTAACTTGTGGTATCCCATTTTAGCCCATGTCGGCAACAACTTGATGAGCATTGTGCTCTTCCATTATTTTCAATCCCTGAGCACTCCTGCTCATCATTGGTCTACTCAGCCTTTGTTCTGGACTTTTAGCATTGCACTGTGGGTGGTATTCTGTGTTAAGTTTTACCGAAAAACCCAAGTTTTGAACAAACCATAAAAGGTTTTGAGTTATCTTAGCCGCCCCATAAGCAGTATACTAATGAATGACATGGTAAAAATCATAGCAGGTTCCGGTTCCCAAATTTTGGGAGAAGGCATTGCCAAAGCTTTTGGGGATAAATTGGGCAACGTTATTATCCAACGTTTCAGTGACGGGGAGTTCTCTCCCTCTATCGAAGAAACGGTTAGAGGAAAAGATGTGGTGATTGTTCAATCCACATTTCCACCTTCCGATCATTTAATGGAGTTATTGCTTTTGATTGACGCAGCCAAGCGCGCCTCAGCCAAAAGAATCATTGCCGTGATGCCCTACTTTGGTTTTGCGCGTCAAGACCGCAAGGACAAGCCACGCGTTCCAATTGGAGCAAAATTGGTTGCCAATCTTTTGACGGCTGCTGGTGTTAATCGCGTCATTACCATGGATCTTCATGCAGAGCAGATTCAAGGATTCTTTGAAGTTCCTGTAGATCATTTGTATTGTAGCACCCTCCTTGCGCCCTTGTTGCAAGAAATGAATATTCCTGATTTGGTAATCGCTGCTCCTGATACAGGAGGAACCAAACGTGCCAATGCTTACGCCAAATTGTTGGGTGTTGATTTGGCCATTTGTTACAAACAAAGAAAAGTAGCCAACCAAATAGAAAGCATGACCGTTATTGGTGATGTCAAAGGAAAAAATGTAGTGTTGATTGATGACATGATTGATACGGCAGGCACCTTGTGCAAAGCTGCAGAGATGATGTTAGAGAATGGTGCTTTGAGTGTGCGGGCCATGTGTACGCATGCTGTACTCAGTGGACAAGCGTATGAAAGAATACAAGACTCAAAGCTTTTGGAAGTCATTGTTTCAGACAGCATTCCATTGAAAGATGGACATCCCAAGGATAAAATCCGTGTGGTGAGCACCACTCAACTTTTTGGAGATGTGTTGCACAATTTGATTGAGAATAAGAGTATCAGTTCTCATTTTATTAGTATTTGAGGGATTTTAGGGTCGAATTGATATTCGCCCTGAGGAGAAAAAAGAAATTAAATAGAAACCAAATAAAATAACAAAATGAAGCAATTTGAATTGAGCGGTTCTCCAAGAGAGAACGTAGGAAGACAAGATGCAAGCGCTTTGCGCCTTGCTAACCGTATCCCAGCCGTGATGTACGGTGGAGGAAACCAAGTACATTTTTCAGTAGGTAAAATTGAGATGGACAAAATCATGGCCATGTCAGATACTTTACAAATCAACTTGGACATCAACGGTACCAAGTATGCTTCCATCATTCAAGAAGTACAGCGTCACCCAGTGACTGACAAAATTGTACATCTTGACTTTTTAGAGTTGGTTCCCGGAAAGGCTGTGAAGACTTCTTTGCCTGTTCGTGTAACTGGAAACTCTGAAGGTGTTAAGGCGGGTGGTCGTTTGGCCATCAACTACAGAAAAGTTCGTGTATTTGCCAAGCCTGAAGATCTTCCAAATGACATCACTTTGGACATCACCAAATTGAACATTGGCGACATGATTCGTGTGCGTGAAGTACAAATTCCTGGTGTTGAATTCTTGGAAGCAGATGCTTCTGCTATCCTTGCTATTCAAGCTACTCGTGCTTCTATCGCTGCTTCTCAAGCAGAAGAGGCTCCAGCTAAAGGAAAGAAAAAATAATCGACTTTTTCCGACTGTAAAAGGGTGCGTTCTTCGCACCCTTTTTTTGTACTTAACCCAACCAAT
>CAMCTV010000137.1 GCA_945878635.1 Chryseobacterium gleum
ACTACTCTTCCACATTCAACAAATGCAAAATGCGGTGCACCATTGGGGCAAACAGAATCCCCGCCATGGTCAAAAATGCAACAATACTGTACAACGCATAGAAAGAAGCAAACCATTTGGCGGCATCATTGGTTAGCACATTCACGGGACCCATTCCTGTCAATATCATTGAACTATTGTACAAGGCGTCCAACCAACCCAATTCAGCTATAAAATGATATCCTAAAGTTCCAATAGATAACGAAAAAGCAACAAAAACTACGGTGTACAAAGCAAATCTCAACTGTCTTATGAAATAATCCCTGTTGCTGATGACCGGTTTCTTTTTATGTTCAAAGTTCATGGTTTCAAATCAATGACACACCGTTCATTCACACACTTTTCCAAGCGCTTTTGCAAATCCATATCAAATAAATCCGCTTTTAAAACCCTTCTCTTCTCCGCGGAAAAATCCTTGATCATTCTGCCTTCGCAAAATCTGCGCAATTGATTTTCATCTTCTAAAATCAAAGCGGGTACTTCTGCCAATTGACCCTGATCATCCTTAGCGGCCATTGTAAAATAACAACTATTGGTATGCTTGGTTTCACCCGTGCGAGGATTAGCCGCCTCAACGCGAATGCCGACAATCATGGTGGTTCTGCCCACATAATTCACAGATGCTTTGAATGAAACCAAATCTCCTACGTCAACTGGGCTTAAAAATGCAACACCTTCCACCGCGACAGTGACACAATATTGCTGACTGTATTTGGCTGCGCATACGTATGCAACCTTGTCCATCAAGGACAACAAAATACCTCCGTGGACTTTTCCGCCAAAATTGGCATAGGCCGGAACCATCAATTCTGTGATTTCAACTTCTGATGATTTTACCGTTTTTGCGTTAGTCAATGACATGGAACAAAACTAATCAATAATTGACTCCTTTTTCTGTTGTATCAAAACTCAAAAAATTTCAGATTGATTTAAATTTGCATGATCAATAAACGCTAGATATGGGAACTGAAAACGATTATTCCTCAAAGATTACTTTCTGCGTAGCGGATTGACCATTGACATCGATGGTCAAGAAATAGGTACCGCCCAACCAATTGGCTTTGTTCTCGTAAACAAATTCATTCTTGCCCAATTGCACATTGTCAAGCAATGTCTGCTCGATAATACTTCCCTTCAAATCTCGCCATGTCAATTGAACGGGTTGAGCATCCATTGAATAAAATTGCACAATAACCTTATTGTTAAAAGGATTGGGATAAACATGCCACTTTAGACCATTGACACTGTGCAGATTCAAAACCGTATTGCTTAATCCTGGATAGTAATACACAGCCATCCACACATTGGCAGCAGTGCTCAAAATAGAATTGCTCCAAAAAACATTCTTTTCTGAACTGCTGATTCCTCCATAGATATAACCAACCAAAACAGAATCCATGGACAGTTGTTCTGTTGTAAGTTGAATGATTCCGTTGTTTAATTCTGCCATACCATGGGCAGGCAATAATTCAGCTCCTGCTCCCAAATAACCAGGAAGCAATTGAGGCACCAATGATTCCTGCCACTGACCATTGGCCGATTGAGTGACACAAGCAATGGTCTTAACAAATGGCACGTTGTTGTTTTGAACCATGATGCCCAGACTATCATAATACTGAGCGATTCCGCCAAAAAAATAATGCTCTACTTTTTGTTGGCTGGCATTGTAGATGGGCAAAGTTGCACAGTGTTAGTGGTTGTAGTATTGAGCAAAATTATTCACCTCATTGTATCCACTGGCTGATACATTGACAGCATTTAAAAATGGGATATCAGCATTGACCTGAAATACTCCAGAATAAACGGATATATTTTCACTCATACCGGATAAATCCAAAGAGGGCAAAACATTAAAATCCCGGCGATGCAACAAAGACTCATCATACCATTCGTCAAACCACGTAACCACCAAATCATTGGCCACTTCAAATCGTCTTATTGCTGAAGAGTACGTTTGAGAAAAACCAGGTCCATTGTTGGGACCCATTGGATTGTAGCGACCATCAAATCGATGTCCGCCAACCAAGAAAAACTGATTGTTCATCTTTACCAATTTACCACCAGTGACTGCAAACCGGTCATCCTCTACCCTAGCCAGCAATGCGCCATTCATATCGGTTTGACCAATGACCGCTGCCCTTAACAATGCTATATCAAAAACCAATAGAGAAGGAAAGGTAATGTGATCGTTTTGAATGGCGCTATAACCATAGCCTCCAACAACATACAATCGGTTGTCTTTTTGAACAAAACAAGCATTCGTACTGTGCATCTGCTCTTCCACTTCATCCGGCAAACTGGACGTGTTGTGATGAACCACGTTTCCGCTAGTTGGATTGATGAATGAAACATTCAAATTGTGACCAGCAATGTCAAATGCCGCAAAAGGTTGTCTCCGGTGCAAACCATCCAAACGACCGCCAAAAACAACATAACCATCCAAAGTACTTCCAAATGTATAGGACTGCAATCCTCCCAATTGATCATTGGTTTGTGGGAATACACGAACCGTTTGCGACTGAATAACATTAAATGATAAAATAGAAACGAGGACAAGAAAAATCTTTTTCATACCACAAAATAAAACAACACCATTGGACAACAAAGTGACTTTGCTCACTTGAAATCGATTGTATTTAAAAACAACGAGTCAAATAGCCATGCACCTGCATGGTTCAGATGCTTCTCATCATAGAAATGGTTCGGAATTTTAAATAGCTCCTCCCCAGAAAAGTCGTACAACGCAAACGCGGATACCTTCCGCCTTTCCATTAACTGCTGCATCATCCAATCATGATCATGTGTATTGTACAAAGGGGTTGTCGGTGAAACAATGATGCGCAATTTCACTGCTTTTGATTGACACAAGGCAATGATATCGTCAAGGGCAGTCAAGGCTTCTTCAGATGGCTCAATATAAGCCCTTTCAGAAAAGGGTCCATTCAAGCATGACTGGTAAACATCTCGCTCCATGGTGTCACTAACCGAGACGAAACCGTTTCCTTGATACGCTGATTTCCCTTTCTCCTCAACCCTTTCATTGGAACAGAAGAATCGCTTGGCCAATAAGTTCACAGATCGAATATCTCCTGACGATTGTGCCAATTGCATCGCCAATGCATTATCTGAAACATTCTGAATCAAATCTGCTGTGGATTCCAATGCCTCTGGCTTGAAGGATGCGGGAACGATATCCAACCAAACTTCCTTGGGCGCAGCCTGCTCCAAAATGGAGGTTAACAGGATGGCTGAATTTTGGATGCTCTGCGCCGAAGTACCCCAGTTAAAAAGTTGAATACTTTGCTTGGAAAAAAAATCTGGGTTGTAAGATCTTTCAGCCCGTGAGGCGCCCAAGACAATTACGTCCCATTTCTTTTGTTCATGCAAAGACGCGTTCCATTCCAAACTTTTGTTGTAGGTAAAACCTCCATTGGGGCCCAAATAATCGGTGAACATGTAAACCAATGGCAATCCACGGTACGAGGCTTTGCATAGAATAAAATAACCCAGCAAATACATTGCAATGGTCATCAAAACTACGCCTATGCCCCACTTCAACTTATCCATCAGAACTGAAAATAGATAAAATCATTTTTTCCAAAAACACCCAACACCATCAACACGGTCAACATCAAAGAAATAGCCAAAACACTTTTATTCATGCTCATTTGAGGTTGTTTTATCCAAATATCCCACCGCTCATCACCCCATAAAAACATGGTCAAGAGCAACAAAATCCCTATCAACTTGGAAACATTCTTCTCTGCCAGATAGGTCGTTAACAATGATGGATTCCATTGTCCCATATCAGCCAAGACACCGGCTACTTGATGCATGTCATCTGCTCTAAACAGGATAAAGCAAAATGAGATAACCCAAAATGTCAAAACAACAGAAGCCCATTGGTAAGTCCTTCCCCATTGCTCTGCCCATACTAACCTGCGGTCCTTGGTGAACATCTCGCAGATAAGAATCATCGCCTGAACCACGCCAAACCACACAAAGGTCATATTGGCGCCATGCCAAATTCCGCAGATTACAAAGGTTACAGCGATGGCATAAACAACAGCCCAACGTTTCCATTTTTTCTTGCTAAACATCAAGGGTGTGTAAATGTAATCCCTCAACCAACCAGACAATGACAAATGCCATCTTCGCCAAAAATCAGTGATGTTATTGGCTTTGTATGGAAATGCAAAATTCTCAGGTATATGAATGCCCAGCATTCGGGCTGATGCAATGGCCATGTCTGAATAGGCCGAGAAATCAGCATACAATTGTACGGTGTATAAAACCAAAATGAACAACCAAACCCAGGTCCCCATGTTGCCCACCGACTCATAAGCTTCGTCTACGTAGTTGCCCAAACGATCCGCCACAACAAACTTCTTCAACAATCCCCAAACAAACAATTGAATGGCCCAGCGGTATTGCTCAAAACTGGGGAAGGAAATGGAAGTCCATTGCGGCATCATTTCCTTGGATCTACCTATTGGTCCTGATTGAATCTGCGGAAAAAAAGAAACAAACA
>CAMCTV010000138.1 GCA_945878635.1 Chryseobacterium gleum
GGTTAAAAGTCTGCTCATGGTATTCTTTGTGCAAAACACCTCCGCCCGCTGTCATCCATTGAATATCACCAGGACCAATAATACCATGATTGCCCTTACTATCATGATGCTCGATAGCACCTTTGTATGCAAAAGTCACTGTCTCGATACCACGATGTGGATGTACACCAACACCTTGAGAAATATCCGAAGGTGGAAAGTTTACTTCAGCATTAAAATCCAATAAAAAGAAGGGCGACATGCGATCTTCAAATCCTTTTCCGCCAGGATAGAAATTCATCACTTTAAATCCATTGCCCACCATGTGTTTATTGGTGGGGGCAAAAACACCCTCCACTCCTCTACCAGTGGATAAATTATTCTCAGATTCATCTGGATTATCAGCCTGTGCATTGAACCATTTGGTAGCGAATACGGCAGCCAAACCACCCAAGAGTCCTCGTTTTAAAAATTTCTTTCTGTCCATGTCCACGAAGATAATTTTTTTTTGTTTCAACGGCGAACATCCAAAAAAATAGCCGTTACCTTTGAACATGGATATCAGTATTAATACCCCAGCACTTCTTTTTCCCGCAGTTAGTTTAATTCTATTGGCCTACACCAATAGATTTCTGGCGCTGGCCAATGTTATCAGGCAACTGCATGACCGCTACAAAGGAAAAGAAGACAACGAAAAAGCCTTGCTGCATGCGCAAATCAAGAATCTTAAATACCGTTTGCGTTTGATCAAGAACATGCAAATTTTAGGAGTACTCACTTTTGCTTTCTGCATTGTGAGCATGTATTGCATTTACAACGGATGGATGAGTGAAGCCAGATGGACCTTTGGCACTTCGTTGGTTATTTTCTGTACTTCATTACTATTGTCATTATTGGAACTCATCAGCTCCACCAAGAGTCTTGAAATCGAACTCAGTGATATGCAAGACCTTGACGAAAGCATCGTAGAAAACATTAAAAACATGCGCTTTTAGTACAAAATCTCCAACTGCCTGTATCCTGCAAAAATTCCTAATCCATTCTTCACATTGGTGTAAACGATCGTAGGCTCTGCAAAAGGTCCGTAACTGATATTTTCCATAGTGGTGTGGAATCGATAATAATCCTCGGAGCAGTGAATGATATGCGCCTTGTGCAACATAAGGGTCGTATCATAGCCATAGAAACTGGATTCACTGATGATGCTTTCTTCATCGTCTCCTGATTCAAACGCATGCCATACATTGCTCGATTGGTACCAACCAGGATCCTCCCATTTTTGATAGTGAATGATTCTGTAGTATGGTTCCTCTGGCTCAAGGTTTCCTAACATAGTTTCAAATCGATACGTTACATAGTATTGATTGAATAATTCATCTACTTCAGCATTGCGCTCAAAAGAGGCGGATCGAATATCCGACTGTTGCAAAGGTATTTTCGTAACAGCATAAGCCGTTGATCCATTGCTAGCGGTTATATCCAAACGATACTCCAAACCAGGGGTTAACTCAAATCCTTGCACAGGCAATTCAAAATACTGTTGAAAATCGTTAAAGGCAAAATTCCTCGAAAAACCATTGCCAGACAAAACAACCTGCGCATCACTGATGATTTCACCCTCTGAATCACCATTGCTAAAAACGGGATCGGACCAACGCAAATATGCCCGTACGGTGTCGGTATTATCAGAAATATAACAGGACACTGTGATTTTCTGCTCTACTTTGGGCAATGGAATATTGGCTTCTTGCTCGCAGCCCAATGCGAAAATCATTAATCCGAAAAAGAAAATATTTACTCTTCTCATTGATTTAAAATTGATAATTCCATGAGATGGAAGGAATGACGGGGAACAAAGAAATTTGGCTCAAATAGTTTCGACCTGAAGATGTAGACCTAATCTCATAGAAAAATGGATTTCTCCTGTTGTAAGCATTGTACAAACCCACTTCTATGGTTCGTTTGGCACGTTCCAATTGTTTGTGAAATTGCAATGCAAGATCCAATCGATGGTAAGCAGCCATCCTAAAGCTATTCTTATCTCCAAAATCTTGCACCCCAGTATCATAATATCCCGGCATACCCCATTGACCACCGTATCCACCTGCGAAACCACTTACACTATTGGGATCATGTGTCAAAACATTATAATTGGCATTGGGCAATGTGATAGCCTGACCTGTGCCATATACCCAAGTTCCTGAAAAAGTAATATTCTCTGTAACCTCGCAGATAGCTACCGCTGAAAAATCGTGGCGCCTATCATATCTCGCAAAGAAAGGCTTTCCATTGTTCAATGCATCAAATTGCAACTTGGTCCATGATAGTGTGTATCCAATCCATCCAGATAATTTCCCTGTTGGTTTTTGCAACAACAATTCAGTTCCGTATGACTCTCCCTTTCCGCTCGTTACATTGTTTTGCCAAGAAATTTCATTATCCTCCTCTAGTATTCCTGTATTGAGAAAACTTGCGCCCTCTTTGTAACTGAGAACGTTGTTCATCTTCTTGTAATAACCTTCCAAGGTAATGCTCCAATCTTGCTTCGCAAAATCCTTAGTGGTTCCCAAAGCCCATTGATCAGCGCGCATGGGACTAACGTTCTCCGTTGCAGGAACCCATAAGTCCGTTGGTAATCCGATACCCGTATTTGACAACAAATGCATGTATTGGTTCATTCGAGAGTATCCTCCCTTTACACTCCAATGCTCATTGATCAACAAGCGAGCATTCAGTCTGGGCTCCCATCCCCAATATGCATTGTCTTTCATGACAAAATTACTCAAACGATAACCGAGATTAATTTTCAACTTATCGGACAGTTTCATTTCGTCCTCCATGTAAAATCCATTCTCAAAAGAACGGAATTCTTCCTTTCCAGACATGTCACCCTCTGCAAATTCTCCTTTTACCACCACTGCGCTTGGTGTAAAATGATGCTTAATGGAACTTACACCCAATTTCATCTGGTGGCGATTGTTCAAGGCATAATCAAAATCATGTTTCAAAGTCCAATCTTGGATACCGCTTCCATAACTCAATGAAAATGTCTCCACCCCATTCTCTTTGGTCTGTGAACCTATATCAAACAAATACTTGGAATAAATCAAAGAAGTATTGCTAAACAATTTCTCATTGTAAATATGATTCCATCGCAATGTTCCTGTCCGATTGAACCACTGAAGATAGGCTGACTCCTGATCTCCAAATTCACTCCATGGGCGATAATAAAACCTGTCCTTACCAGTGTATCCGCTCAAGTACAATCTGTTGTTTTTATTGACAACCCAATTCACTTTACCGTTCAAGTCATAGAAATAATATCCTGCCTTGGAATCCGTTGGCAAAAAAGGATAGATAAGCATGTCGATATATGTTCTTCTGGCACTAACCAAGTAGGAAACTTTTCCTTTTGCGATTGGCCCCTCTAGCATTAAACGTGATGCAATAAGGCCAAAACCTGCTTCACCCTTAAATTTTCGCTTGTCACCATCTTTCATTTGCATGTTCAATACGGAGGATAATCTACCACCATACCTTGACGGAAAACCACCTTTGATTAGCTCTACGGACTTCAAAGCATCTCCATTAAAAGTAGAAAAAAAACCAAACAGATGATTGGCATTGTATACAACAGCATCATCCAAAATGATCAGGTTCTGATCTGGTCCTCCACCTCTAACATAAAATCCAGAACTCCCTTCACTGCCTTTTTGAACACCCGGCAACAATTGAATCACCTTGAGCACGTCTTTCTCTCCCAAAAGTGCAGGAATTTTCTTGATTTGATCCACAGGGATTTCGATGATTGACATCTGTGTCTGTTCCGCAGTATTCAGATAACGGTTCCCTTCAATAACCAATTCCTTTTGAATCTCGGCCAACCCCATTTCCACATCTTGGCGCAAATCACCTTCCTTAATGAATAAGACAACTTCCTTGTGTCCTAAAAAACGAAAAACAACTTCAGCGGGCAATGTTTGCAATTGCAACGAATAAAATCCATATCCATTGGTTGTTGTTCCCTCTTGTTGTGCGGGACAAAACACCATAACTCCTGGCAGCAGCTCGCCACTACCGGCTTCTGTCACTGTCCCTGAAATGGTATACTTGGATTGAGCATTTACCTGCGTCAAACCAATGAAAAAACATGCTAACCATAATAATCTTGTCTTCATAAGCGTGTCATGAACGACAAAACTAAAAGATTATTTCATTGGATGCGCATCCAATCAATCCGGTTCACCATCATCTGACGAACCCAGCTCAGGTAAAATATTCTTAACTTCTTCTTGAGGCAGACTGTCCACATTTTTCAGTTTTCGTCGAATAGCATTTGTTCGTGTACCCAGCAATGTATCGATATTCTCTCCGGCAGCAGCAATATTCTTTTGAGCACGTTCCAGCAGACCGCCAAATTTATCAAACTCTGTCTTCACCGCGCCCAAGAGTGACCA
>CAMCTV010000139.1 GCA_945878635.1 Chryseobacterium gleum
GGCTCTCAATTGCTGGAGTCAACTTATTTTGGTGGTGCAGGGAATGATGGCGTCAATACTGCGGTGGGATTAAAGTTCAACTATGCGGATGAGTTTAGAGGAGAAATTGATATAGCACCAAATGGTCAAGTGGTGATTGTAGGAACGACCAACAGCGCAGATTTCCCCGCAACAATCAATGGAGGTTCAGGATTGCAAGATGCCTTTGTTGCAGTATGGAATTCCGATCTGAGTGGGTTATCGTGGTCGAGGAAATGGGGCGGGTCTGATGATGAATCGGGATGTTCTGTTGCCTTTGATGACAACGGGAATATTTGGGTTTGCGGGGGTACACAATCTTCGGATCTTTCGGTATCTAGTAATGCCAATCAGTCTCAATTTGCAGGCGGTTTGAGTGATGGTTGGTTGTTGAAATTGGCACCAACTGGGGGACAACTTTCGGCATCCTATTGGGGCAGTGCTGTCTATGACCAGCTGTATTTTATCGATACAGATGAACAAGGGTATCCTTATTTGTATGGACAATCTCTTGCTGTCGGATCAACCTGGGTAAACAATGCAGGCTGGAGTCAGCCCAATAGTGGAATGTACGTGGCCAAGTGGAATTTGGATGTTTCTGGAGTGGAATGGTCGACCGTATTTGGATCAGGTAGTGGCGTACCCAATCTCTCACCAGCAGCTTTTTTGGTGGATGTTTGCGGACAAATTTATCTCTCAGGTTGGGGAGGTAGTGTTAATCAAAGTTCTCAAGCCAATGTCGGTAATACGCAGGGATTGTGGATTTCAAATGACGCGTATCAATCCACCACCAATGGTAGTGACTTTTATCTTTTGGTGATGGATCAAAGTGCTGATTTCCCTGTTTATGGAACTTACTTTGGTGGAGGTGTTTCTGCAGAGCATGTGGATGGTGGAACCAGCAGGTTTGATAGAAAGGGTGTCATTTATCAAAGTGTATGCGCAGGATGTGGAAGCCATGATGATTTCCCTATTTACCCCGCTAATGCTTGGTCACCAATCAATGGTTCAAACAATTGCAACAATGGTGTATTCAAGTTTGATTTTGAATTGCCCTTGACTTATGTGAATGCTGTTTTTCCTGAAGAAGTATGTTTGGGAGAATCAATCCAATTCATGGCTGAAACTCAGCAAGTCAGCCAGGTTCAATGGCTCATATCACCAGGTGGTGAAATACTCTCCAATGTTGCCGGTTTTGATTTTGTATTTCAAGACACTGGAATGTTTTTTATTCAAGTGATTGGAACGGACCCCATGACGTGCAATGGCATTGACTCATCAGGCCATTGGATTCATGTTCGTGGTCCTCAAAATCAAAGTCTTGCACCATTGGCCCTGTGCTTTGGTGATACGGTGATGGTTGGTATTCAGAATCCTTTGCCCAATGCATCATACAATTGGATATCAGGATTGGGTATTTTGAACGACTCTGCTTATTGGTCGCCTTATGCTGCCAATGTCAGTGAGGAATTGATCTTATTGCAGCAAGGAGGAATGTGCGTGGATACCATCAGACAAAGCGTTCAGATTACGCAATTGGATCTGGTCATGAGTGATGATGTTGCATTGTGCAATCCGCAATTGATTTCATTGATGGCCATTTATAGCCCTGTGAATGCAGCGGTGCAATGGTCAACGGATTATGCCATGAACAATGTCGTAGGCAATGAAATGGAACTGATTTGGATGGCAGATTCAAATGTTACCCTTTATGCCAACTTATCATTGAACAATTGTGAAGTAGTAGATTCAGTTATTATTCAAGTATTAAGTGTTGAATCTTCTTTGTTTGAGTCTGAAACCTGGTGCTCGTGGGATACGGTTCTTGTAACGGTACCTAATCCCAATTCTCAATGTCATTACCAATGGCAATCCAATTCGCAAATTATTTCTGAGTTGGATAGTTCTGCGATCTATGTTGTTCCATCACAAAGTTCGTGGTATTATCTCACAACAAGTATTCCGGGTTGCGCGGTGTTGGACAGTATTTGGATTGCTGCATCCACATTGAATCCCAACGCTATTCAATTGACGGCCTCAGCTGGTTTCATTGGTATTGGGGGGACTGTGAGTGTTGAATGTGAACCATCAGGCTTTGAATACGATTGGTCTCCTGCATCGATGCTTCAAACAAGCAATATGGCATCAGCGACATTTGTCTTGACAGATGACACCTGGATTCAAGCTGAGATCATTGATGGACAATGCCGTCTGGAAGATTCTGTTTTTGTAAAAGTGGAAAGTGTGCTCTGTGCAGAACCATTTGTTTTTGTTCCCAATGTTTTTTCACCCAATGGCGATGGGCTGCATGATGCAATAGGTATTCAAAGTTCTGAACCATTGGAAGGTGTATGGATGATCAGAGACCGAATGGGAAATGAGGTTTTTAAAACAACAGTGTTGAGTGAAGAGTGGCGTGGAAATTACAAGGGCAAGGCCGCAGAGTCTGGCGTTTACCATTACTACCTCAAAGTGAATTGCCCTGATGGAAAGGTTTGGGAGAAAGAGGGAAATATCTCTTTGATGAAATAGACATGGAGAAATCACTTGGTATAGCGCTGTTTTTTTGTCTGCTGTCAAGGATTGGGTTGGGTCAAGATGTGCATTACACGCAATGGTGGATGAGTGATGGATTTGTTCAACCTGCGGGCATTCATTCACCGCATGATGTTTTGCTACAAGCGGGCATGAAAAGTCAATGGAATGGGGTAAGTGGAGTACCTTTTCAACTGCAAAATTTTCATTTTTCCATGCCGCTATCCAAGTGGAGAAGGGTGTCTCTGCAAGGTTCTTTTTTGAGTGATAAGAGTGGAGACGGCTCTTGGGTTCAGAACAAATGGAATGTTGGTGCTGGATACTTGTTCAATCAGGACTCATCAAAATTTAGAATAAATACGGTGTTTTTGTTAAGAGGAGGGAACAGCCGGTGGAACAATTCCGCTTGGCAATTTATGGATGATTGGAACGGGCTGTATTATCAAGCGGATTTGGGACAAAAGGAATTTTTTGATCGCTCCTCCGCATGGGGATGGGCTTTCAGTTCGGTTGCACAATGGAATATCACTTCCAATTTACAGGCGCAATTGGGTTTTAGTCATTTCTCATCCATGCAATATCGATTAAAAGACGGCACAGATTCTTTTGTTTGGGCATCGCAGCAGATGCTTGGATCTCAATTGAATGTTCATACTTCTGTTGTTCATCCGATGAAATTCTATTCGCTATTTCATCAGCAAAGCGGTCAGCGTGCTTGGTTGGGTTTTGGAGAGTGGGGGAGTGTTGTGGATACCCGTTCTTGGTTGATGACAACACTGTGGGTTGGGAGTGGTTGGCGATGGAATGATGCCTTGGTTTTGGGAACAGGCTGTAGTTGGGGAGGACACTTGTTTCGATTAACGTATGACGTAAATGTTTCTCCGTTTCGTGTTGCTACAGAATACAGAGGAGGGTGGGAACTGCAATACCGATTTCAGTTTTTGTCACCCAAGTTGGAGAAGAAAATGAAGGCGGTTTGTCCGACATATTATTAATTAACTTAGCGCCATGGTAATACTGGTTTTTATTCTCGGTTTTTTCTTTAACGCGTTGTATTGGATTACAAAACTCACCTATGTTCAATATTCATGGAGTTCTGCCATTCACCATCAGTACAATGAAGTGATGGGTTGGTTTGTATTGCTTAACTTCTTGGCTGTAGCAACTTTGTATGCGGATACCATTATCCGTTGGGAAGAATGGAAAAACAACAACCAACATGTGAAACGTTTGTTGGTAATGGTATTATTGGCTTGTTCTTGGGGAGGAAGTGTATTGATTTCGGTTTTGGAATTGTACACCTTGGGAGGAATTCAATAGGGCTTAACCCCCAACGGCATGGCGCAAATTTTCTATAGCGCTCTCCCAAAGCAATTTAGACTCATCTTCTTCTCCTTCTTCACAAAAGTCCGTGATGAGCAATGATATATCGCCGGTCATTTCGTCCTTTGTGATTTTGATTTCGAAAAAAGTTTTTTCCTTTCCATCATCTAACCAATGAAAGCGAACAAACTGGTCTTTTTTAGTGGAGACCAATTTGGCCGTTTTGGCTTCACCTTCCCATAAAAAAGTGTATTCATCACCTTTGATATTTACTTTGTCAGCAAACCATTCTTCTAAACCACTCGGATTGCTGATGCAGTTGTAAATGGTGTGGGTGGAGGCTTTGATGAAAAATTCAAATTGAATTTCTTTTTTGGTCATGGTCTCAATGTTTAGGTGTTACAATGATAATGAAAAAAA
>CAMCTV010000140.1 GCA_945878635.1 Chryseobacterium gleum
TGTGATGATACCGATGCCAACATCAATCCGGGTATCGTGGAGGCGTTCAATGGCATTGATGATAACTGTGATGGTGTAATTGACGAGGATATGATAGACACCGATGGTGATGGCGTGGAGAATGGTTTGGATGCCGATGATGACAATGATGGTTTGTTGGATGATGTAGAAGATGATTTTAATGGCGATGGAGTAGGTGGTGACGACTGCGACAATGATGGCATACCAAACATACTGGATACAGATGAGTGTACCGTGTTTATTCCTGAGGGATTTAGTCCTAACAATGATGGTGTAAACGATGTATTTGAAATTCAACAATTGCCTTATGGTGCAGTGGTAGAGTTGGAAGTGTACAACAGATGGGGAGCTTTGGTGTATGAAAGTTCAGATTACAAAAACACCTGGTCCGGAGTCAACAATGACGATGAACCATTGCCTTCAGGTATGTACTTCTACGTTGTGCGTATTGCCAACGAAGGATTCGAAAAGACCAACCCATTAACCATTTGGAGATAGTTCATTTAAAACAAGAAAAGATGAAAAAATTATTGATCGTTTTATTTATTTCTCTTCCTGCAGTTTTTTGGGCGCAGCAAGATCCTCAATATACTTTACACCAATTCAACACACTTTTGATTAACCCTGCATTTACGGGTTCAAGAGGTGGAATGGAGGCCAATGTCAGTTACCGCAACCAATGGATGGGCATGGACAAAAGTCCAAGAACCTTTGGTGCCAATTTTCAGAAGCGTTATTTCAGTGATAAGTTGGCTACCGGCGTGAGCTATTACGGCGACCGCATCGGATCTCTGTCAAGAAACGTTGTTCAAGCATCACAGGCTTATCACCTTACCATGACCAAGTTTAGTTTGTCATTGGCATTGAACGTAGGCTTGGAGCAATTTACAGGCGGCTTAGCAGGAATTCAACACACCATTTCAGGTGAGGTAGACAACGCTTTTGCTTCTGATGTGCAAAAGACCAGTTTGAATTTTGGAGCAGGTGCCTATTTGTATTCTCAAAAATTCTGGGCAGGATTCTCTTTGCCTCATTTGATGAAGTCAGATTGGGGAAAAGCCACAACAGGGGATGTTCAAGCTGCTTATGCTTCAGTGCATAGTTTCTTAACAGCTGGTGGTATTGTAAACGTTAATCCAATGATGGATTTAAAACCCTACGTTTTGGTAAAATGGACTGAGAATGTCTCTCCCATGATGGAGTTGGGTACCATGGCATTTTGGATGAAGAAGATTGGTGTAGGTGCAGGTTACAGAGTGGGAGATGCATTGATTCTAAATGCAGAGTGGTTGGTGAGTGAGAATTTCAGAATAGCATACGCTTACGATAGAACCATTTCCGGCCTAACAGCATTCTCTCAAGGCGCACATGAGATTGGCATTCGTTACAACATGGGGGGCATTTTTGGATTGAGATAATTCTTGACAAATTGAAATAAAAAAGGCGACTGAATGGTCGCCTTTTTTTGTTTCAATAATCAACTCAGTAGTTGAGTAATTTCTCCATGGTTTCAGCCAATTTTCGATTGGCCAAGTATTGATTTTCCAATACAGCACTAAATGGTATGGGTGTATCCATGCTGGCGCAACGCATAACTGGAGCGTCCAAGTATTCAAAGCATTCTTCGGTGATGCGCGCTGATATCTCTCCACCAATACCACCCGTTTGGTTGTCTTCATGCACAATAAGCGCACGTCCCGTTTTCTGAACACTTTCAAAAAGAGTGTTATAATCCAATGGCGATAGTGTGCGCAAATCAATCAATTCAACATCTGCTGGATGTTGCTTCAGGTAATCCATCATCCAATGAACACCCAAACCATAAGTGATCACAGTGGCTCTATTTCCGGATTGAATAATACGTGCTTTGCCAAATTCCAAAGAATAATATCCTTCAGGTACCTCTCCTTCAATGCTTCTATATAACGCTTTGTGCTCAATGAACAAAACCGGATTGGGATCTTCAAATGATCGACACAACAATCCTTTTGCATCTTCTGGAAATGCGGGATAGGCAATCTTTAATCCGGGAACATGGAAGAACCAAGCTTCATTGGTTTGACTGTGAAAGGGTCCAGCAGCCACACTCGCTCCTGAGGGCATGCGCACCACCACATCCGCTTTCTCTTCCCAGCGGTAATGTAGCTTAGCCAAATTGTTGACAATCTGGTTAAATCCACAAGTAACAAAATCGGCGAATTGCATTTCCACCATCGCTTTCCAACCCTTCATGCTCAATCCCAATCCTGCGCCAACTATGGCCGACTCGCACAAGGGTGTGTTGCGCACACGATCTTTTCCAAATGCTTCTACAAATCCTTCTGTTACTTTGAAAACACCGCCATAGTCGGCAATGTCTTGCCCCATTAACACCAACTTGTCGTGTTTTTTCATGGACTCCTTTAACCCATCTGAGATGGCATCAATAAAACGCATGTTGACTTTTGTGCCAACAGGGTTGGTTGCTACTTGATGAAAAGGTGCAAATACATCTGCACGTTCCTCCTCTTCATCAGGTGTAATTTCAGGCAGCGCATATACAATCTTTAACGCGTTGTTGATTTTTAGTTTGATTTCTTCACGCTGCGCTTCAGCCGCTGTGGCAGAAATAAAATTTTGTTGAATAAGCCAATTTTCAAAATTGTCAACAGGATCTTTTTTCGTCCACTCATCAATTAATCCTTGCGGATAGTATTTGGTACCACTGGCTTCCTCATGACCTCTAATTCGGAAAGTCATCAATTCCAAAAGAATGGGTCTGGGATTTTCACGGATGCTTTCCAATAGTCTTTTGACGGTGGAATAGACTTCCAAAATATTGTTTCCATCAATCTGCACGGCATCTTCTGCGGGAATTCCGTATCCAATGGCTTTATCGATGAATTGCTTGCATCTGAATTGCTCATTGCTGGGTGTAGACAATCCCCATGCGTTGTTTTCTATGGCAAAAATTACCGGCAGTTGCCAAACGGCCGCCACATTCAATGCCTCATGAAAATCGCCTTCACTGGCTCCACCATCACCGGAGAAGACCACTGTTCCTTTGGGATTTTTTTCCAGCTTTTGCGCCAACGCTATACCGTCCGCTATACCCAATTGGGGTCCCAAGTGGGAGATCATCCCTACCAAGTGATGGGCTTTGGTTCCAAAGTGAAACGAACGATCTCTACCTTTGGTAAATCCTGTTTTCTTTCCTTGAAACTGTGTGAACAATTGCACCAAATCCAATTTCCGTGAAGTGAATACACCCAAGTTGCGGTGCATGGGTAAAATAAACTCATCATCTTCCATGGCCTCAGTGATGCCCACGGAAATGGCCTCTTGACCAAAGGAGCTGAACCACTTGGAAATTTTCCCCAAGCGCAATTGACTCAACATTTTTTCCTCTATCATGCGCGGAAGCAAGATGGCTTCATAGAGCTTGAGCATCTCCTCTTTTTGGAGGTTTCCTTGCTCAAAAGGGATGGCAATTTCTTTATCCATAATCAGGCAACGAAGATAGGAAATCTTAGCGGGTCCTTGACCTATCTTTGTTCCTTTCGGTTGAATAGACTGACATGAAGGAAACAGTTGAAATAGTAGTCTCTCCAGAAGAGCGGGAGGATTTGCAAGTAATCCATCGGTTGGCCTGCCAAAAGGCAGGTGTCAATCCATCTCACTTCTCAAGCACCATAGTTAAATCCAGTATTGATGCGCGAAAGCGGCCTGTTTTTCGACTTCAAGTAGCTATTCATCAACCTGATGAAACGGCTTTGACTTTGTCGCCCGTTGTTTATCCCAATGTTTCTGATTCGTCAGTTCATGTATTGATTGTGGGTTCTGGTCCTGCTGGACTTTTTTGCGCTTTAAAATTGATAGAGCAGGGCATTAAGCCCATTATTTGGGAGCGGGGACATGATGTTCGCCAACGCCGAAGAGACTTGGCGGCCATTACCAAAAATCAAGAGGTAAACCCTGAATCCAATTATTGTTTTGGTGAGGGTGGTGCAGGAACCTACTCTGATGGAAAGTTGTACACGCGCTCTACCAAAAGAGGGGATGTAAAGTCCATTCTTCAAGCGTTGGTGCAGTTTGGAGCTAATCAAAATATTTTAGTCGAGAGCCATCCTCATATTGGAACCAACAAGTTGCCTCAAGTAATCACATTAATGCGAGAACAAATCATTGCCTCCGGTGGTGAAGTTCATTTCTCTAAGAAATTTGTTGACTTTAAAGT
>CAMCTV010000141.1 GCA_945878635.1 Chryseobacterium gleum
TTACTGCCACAGGTGAGGTAATAACCTTGGCTGCAACATTGACCAATCTTCAACCTGCAACCGCCTATTGGTGGAGGGTAAGAGCAGGAGATGGAAACAATTGGGGAGCATTTGTTGGACCATGGAAATTCACCACAGCGGGATTGGAATCATTCAATTTGACAGCCCCTACCAACAATGCCAATAACGTGGCTTACAATGTGGTCAACTTCAATTGGACGGACAATGTCGGCGCAACGGGATATCATTTCATGTTGGATACAGACATCAATTTCAGTAGCACGCCCATCAATTATTATCCCACAGCCAGCGCGCAGAGTTCAACCAACTTGACACCAGGTACAACTTACTATTGGAAGGTTCGTGCAACCAATGACGGCACCAATTACGGCAATTGGGTTGGCCCATGGACCTTTAACACCCAAGCAGCGCCGGTGGGTATCAGTGAATTCAATGCGCAAGCGATGCAGGTTTATCCCAATCCGTGTTCAGATTATTTTGAATTAAAAGTCAACCCTGAAAACATCGGACAACTGGCTATGATTTACAACAACAATGGCCAGTTGATCAAAGCCATCATGCTTACTAGCAACACAACCCGCATCACCACAGAAGTTTTGGCTTCTGGAATCTATACCGTGAGGGCAGGTGAGGAGGTGAGGAGGGTAAAGGTGGTGAGATAGAAAAGAGAAAAGAGTTAAAGGGATATTAGATCTATTTGTCATCCCGACGAGCGCAAGCGCTGTCTGGAGGGGTGTTTATTTTTTATTGGTTGTTTGGTTTTAACACAATTAACGCAAGTTCTTTATCGTATTCAAACAGGTGAATTTTCTCGCTGATAATTAGTTCAATAGCCTGATCAATGATATTCAATGGAACAATGAACCATTCCTGGGGCATATGTCTGCGGAGCTTTTGGTCATAGATATCGAAATTCAAGCATGACTTACCAAAGAAATTATGCAGCAACTGCTCAAATTTTTGGGTGTTCATGTTGAAGGTCTTGTACTCGGCTTCTATGTGCACTGGTGCCATCAAGTACGTGGGTTCTTTGTCAGCATTTTTTATTCGAGACGCCACGGGAGTGGTGGAGTAGCCAATCTTAAATAAGTTTTTTAATTCTGAAATTTTTGGATCCGAGGATTTTGAACTTAAAACATAGATATACCCTGCTTCCTTATCTTCATCTGTTATATCTGTGAATCGCTCATAAAACTCTTCTGTGACATTATCTGCATTTTCTGTAACAACCTTCCCATTGGCATATAATATCTTCTCCACTGAACGCATGAGCATATTTGATTCAGTACCGTTTTCAAAAATGCATCTGGTGCGACCGTCTGTTCTTACTCTTGTTCCATCATCTCGATAATGTTCTGTTTTTGAAATATTAATTTTCTCCAACAAAAACAAGATGCCTCGATGAATGTAATATGCACCCTCTTTAATATTTCCTTGTTTGAATTCAATTAATGTACGTTTCCCACTTGCTAAATCTGCTTGAACTGACTTGAATAATTCTTCGTAATCCTTAAAGTTTTTGCAAGGCTTTCTACGTGCAACGAAGTCAGCCTCTGCCCGCGCAATCTCTCGAGGGGTATGTTTGAACTCAAATAAACTTTGCGCTTCACCATCATCAAAAAGACCCAATATATCGTCATTGAAAATGTCGTCAATGGAATTGATTTCTTTCTTTTCGACTTTTAAAATGCCATACTTGTCCTGTGGTTCCAATAGTAGCATTTTTTCTTGGTCCTCCCGCAAATTCTTTAATCGCGAGTACAATTGATACTCAGAAATATTGGAAGGGTTGGGTTCTGGCTCCTTGTTGTTTTTAAGAATAAAATCATTAATCTCCTCAAAGGAAGCACCTAATCTTTCATCGGCCGTTTTGGCGTAGGAAGTTTTTGGTTTTACATGGAGTAAACCAAAAGGGTCGTTGCCAAATATTTCATCTAAGATTTTATCCTTGTCCTCCATCATTTTGCTGTGATAATCTTTTACGCTTTTCTTCTCGAACATAAATCAGACACTCAGCCATCCTTTTTTCCAGTGGATCATTGGAATCGATATTGGGTTCACGTTTAAAAGTTTGAACAAACTCTTGAACTTTTGGCCAAAGTATCTTGGCTTCTTCAAAATCCATTTTGATGCGGGTTGCTTCAATGGTTTCTTGAATTATTTTTAATGTTTTTTTGTCTACTGAAACAGATAAAATCTCAAAGGCTTTTTGGAATGGATTGACTCTATCAATTAAATCAATGTGAATGTCGTCTATGTTCACAAATTTTCCCGCCATACGGATGAAACGTTTGTCCTCAACTTCTTTTATTTCTCCGTTTTTAATCACAGAGTCTACCACCACATTTTGCCGAACCTCTTCAACTTCTTCCGTTGTTAGATCAGGATACTTGGTTCGAATAATTTTTGGTATCAAAACCTTATTAATCACTTCAGGATCCATATTGCCGGGCATGGCTTTGAGCATTGTAGGGTCTTGAAGAATAGTTGCCTTTAAATCATTTAAGTCTGATTCCAAAATTTCCTTTACTCGTTTGGAGCTGGGTTCTTTCAAGCCTCTTATTTTTATCTCACCCGGTTGTGCCTCATCCGTATCTGAAAGTTTGGTTTTGAATTTCCAATTTGGAGCCAACACTTGTTCCATAAGGAGCGATGCCGTGATGGCTTTAAGCATGTTGTTCACAGAAAGTTTTACCTCATCGTCATGCGCATCGGGTTGTGCAATGAGATTCGTGAACTGTGCATGTACTTTATTTGAACTGTCTCTCGTGGCTCGTCCGATAATCTGAATAATCTCCGTTAAAGATCCTCTGTATCCTACTGTTAATGCGTGTTCGCAATAGGGCCAGTCAAATCCTTCTTTCGCCATACCCAAGGCAATAATCAAATCCATGTCATCAACGGATTGAATTTCTCGCAGGTAATTGACAATTCTATCTCGATCCCTTGGGGTATCTTCAACCAAATCGGCTACCTTTAATACCTTACCATCCGTATGCTTCTTGACATAAATAACGCCTGTTTCGGGGTCTTGTTTCTCAATGGTTCCAATTTGATCTAAAATGTAATCTACCTCGTTGTGTTTGTCTTTGGTAGATTCTCCTGAATTGACATTGGGAATATGAAGAATGGTTTTTTTGTTCAGGTCTAAAACCTCCATAATGGAATCGGTGTATTTCCCTTGATAGAAGTGATAGCCAATACCGAGAGACTTCAGGTAGTCATAACCATTGAGCTGTTGGTAGTAGTTGTAAGTAACCTTGGTGAATTTGGCTTCATCGTCTGGGTGAAGAACAGGAACACTATCGCCTCTGAAGTAAGATCCCGTCATGGCTATAAGATGCGCCGTTGACTTTTGCATGATGTTTCGAATAATATCACCCAATTTATTATTCACGTCTGCAGACACATGGTGGAATTCATCTATGGCCAACAAGCAATCGTTAAAGGCAGTTTCTTCTAATCCTTCACAGGCGAAGCGCAAAGTTGCATGCGTGCAAATTAGAATTTGCTCCGTTGGTGATTTCAGGAAATTGTGAAAGGCTTGCACTTTACTGCTGCTTCCATCACTTCCTGGGGTGCAGAGATTGTAATGGTCATTGGGTTCCCAGTTGGCAAAAAAGCCAAAGGACTTCAAGTCGGTTTTAGCAAATGAGCTTCCAATAGATCTTTCAGGAACGGCCACAATAATTTTCTTAATGCCTTGGTTGCTCAGTTTATCCAATGCCAAGAACATCAACGCCCTTGATTTACCTGATGCGGGTGGTGCTTTCAATAGCAGGTATTGGGCATCACGCGCTTCAAATGCCCTCTCTTGCATTTCACGCATGCCGTATTGATTGGTCTTTTTACTTAACCCGGTTTGCTTGTATTCTACGTGTACGATGTCTGGCATGATGTCCAAATATTTTAAGGGTTACCTATTTTTTTTCAGCTTCTTGGGTTGTAAAAAGTTCTCCTCTGTAACAACACTTTTGCCAGTCTTCGCCTCCAATTCTTTTCGAGCGTTTTTAGCAATCGCGCCGCCTTTCTTACTTGCTTTTTTATTCTCGTTCAATCCCTTTGCATTTGTGGTTTCTGCAATTTGTCGCGTTGAAAGTTCGGCCAAGGCGGTGAACAACAATTCAGCTTCGCTCATGTGATCTCGTAGGTTTTGCGATTTTAAC
>CAMCTV010000142.1 GCA_945878635.1 Chryseobacterium gleum
CGCAAAGGTAGGGGGTTTATTGCGCCACGAACCACTTGCGTACCTCGCGTGTCATGGGAGCCAAGCTGAGATGATCACTGACTTCAGCCGCATTGCGCACACTTCCATCTTTCATTTTGATCAATATGATGTCTCCACTTTGACTGTAAGCCCTATTGGCCGCCTCACCAGTCATCACAAAATAGGATGCTTCATGCTGCGAAATGTTCTTGGCCTCCGCAACCGTTGCAATGCGCTGTTGTAAATCTTCTTTAGAGATGGGCTGGGTGTGAATTTGTATTTTAAACAACTTTCGCTGCACCAATTTTTGAGAGAGTTCACGCAAGACAACATCTTCATGGTGTTGCCAAACTTTCAATGCGCTGAGGACATCTTGGTCGTCCAACTCCAAAAATGTGGACAAGGCCAAGGGGTGTTCGAAGAAAGTTTGTTTGGTGAAATTCTGTTGCAAAAAGAAGGACAATGCAGGAGTGCTCCAAACGGTCTGCCCTTGTTCTACCAACTCCTTGGCACGTTTGAGCACATTGACCAACATATACTCCGCGCTCAACACCGTCTTGTGCAAATACACTTGCCAGTACATGAATCTTCTGGCAACGATGAATTTCTCAATGCTATAAATCCCCTTCTCTTCCACCACCAACTGATTATCCACCACATCCATCATCTTGATGATGCGCTCGCTGCCTACTTGACCTTCTACCACGCCAGAGAAAAAACTATCACGCGCCAAATAATCCAATCGATCCATGTCCAGCTGTGAACTAACCAAGCTGTGTAAAAAAGGTTTGGGATAGTGGTTGTTAAATATGTCAATGGCCAATTGCAACCCGCCGTTTAAATCGTGGTTCATTTGATCCATCAAACCGGCGCTGATGTCTTCATGGTGCACCCCACCCACGATGCTGTGTTCCAAGGCATGGCTGTATGGACCGTGGCCAATGTCATGCAAGAGAATAGCAGCCAATAGACCTTCTTCCTCAGCTTTGCTAATCTCGACACCGCGCACGCGCAATTCATCAATGGCATTTTGCATCAGGTGCATGGCACCAAGGGCGTGTTGAAAACGGTTGTGAATGGCACCGGGATAAACCAAGTGGCTCAAGCCCAACTGGCTGATGCGGCGCAGGCGTTGAAAAGCCGGATGATTGATGAGTTGAAAAATAAACGGATGGCGAATGGTGATAAAACCATAAACGGGATCGTTGATTATTTTTCGGAAGAGTTGGGTCATACACAATGTAATTACACATCACTTTTGGACGAATTACAGGAACAAGTGCCAAAAATGTGATTTATTTCACAAAAATAGCACTTATTGCTGTCAGACAGTTAAAAGGCAGATATTCAGTAAACTCTTTGCGCACTTGCGCAATCTTGGCGTACTTGGTGTTTATTTTTTAACGCCATAAACGCAAAGATCTCGCAAAGGACGCTATTCAGTTTCCCTCTTTCCGCCTCCCGCTTTCCACTTTACCAAGCATACGTCACCGCAACATCCACCGTCATGCTTCCTGAAGAAAAGGTAAGCACACTGGGGAAAAGAGAGCCTGATTGATAAGGTTTGAATGGAACCACACCCATTTGATCGTCTGGATTGATAAAAGTTCCACCGTCATTGTCGTAAAGGACAACATTATAGATCATGGTGGGATAGAGAATATCGATGGGAGTGGTTGGATTAAAACTGTATGAGCCGGTGGCCGAAGCATCTTCATAATAGGTTGTGGCGCGCCAGATTTCATTGGTGGTGCTTTCACCGGTGATGGCAATGTAGATGTCTCCGCTATTGCCGATGTCCCATTGGCTGCCGTTGGGGTCGTTGGCGGGAAACCCGTTGACGGTAATTTTTGTGATGGTCATTTTCACTGGTGGCTTTTCCACATCACAGTTGCTACCGGTATAACCTTCTTCACAGGTTTTCTGGCAGCTGTTAAAAGTGACCCCTAAAAGGAGCATTAAAACGAACGAAAAAATACGGTTCATAGAAATTGGTTTGGAGTAAAAATAGAAAAGGATTTGATTTTGCGATAAAAAAAATCCCCAAATGGGGATTTTACTCGAAAACAAACAACAAAAAACTCTCGATTTTGCTTGCCTCTTCAAATGCTTTGGTTTTGTAAAAGAAAACAAATCCAGAAACCCCTCAGGATTTCTGGATTGAACTAAAAACTAAAAATTGAACTGCTATTCGATGGTTTAAGGAACCATTTGAACATTAATACAACCACCATCTTCAACCTTCACAGTACCCTCAGCCCAAATATCACCATCCTCATCCACGATTTTATAGGGAAGGGTTTTGGAATCTTCTTTATCGAGATCAACATCTTTGGAAACGGCACCACCTTCGCCACATGCGGGTTGTGATACTGAATAAACAGTAGCAGAAGAAGATCCGATAATTTCACCGTCCAAATAATAGGTAAAAGAATTAATTCCGTAAAAAATGGCATCCTGAGCAACGCTTTCACCATACCAGAATGTTACTTTACCGCTGGTCTCTTTGTTACAAGAGCTCAAAGAGGTCATCAAAAGAATTGACGCCGTTGCTAAAAAAAATAAACTTGTTTTTTTCATGTTATTTTGGGTTTTAAATTGTTTCAAAACAAAAAGCCAAGACCTGTCTTAAAATTAAAGACGCTCATGGGTTGAATAAAATCGTAATTATCGGAGTAGCCTGTGCTCAAATTTTCTAATCTGACATTTTCAAAAGAAGGTGAACAATTTTGAAATTCACATTTACCAAAGATGACTAACCGATCTGTCAATTTAGATGATAAGCCCAATCCAATAGACAAAGCAGGAGCCAAAGTGGTATTGCTTTCTTGAACTAAACTTTGATAATCAAATGCATTCGAAACAATTATCGACAATCGAGGGCTAGAAACAAAAAAATACCCACCTTGAATAATTGGATTAATCGTCAATTTATCGGAAACTTTCAAATTCAAAACAGGTCCTGATAAAAACCCAAAGCAATTCCAAGAACCAGCAAAAACATCAACATCGACATCAACATTAGAAACGGAAGAAAGCAAATCCTTTTGATATTGATCCTGATTAAAAAGGTGTGACTGAGCAATTAGGCTAATTGAATAACCAAACAGAGGTTTTTTCTCAAACGCAGCCGAATAAGTCAGGTCACTGGTCAATCCTGTCATGGCATAACCAGGCGAATCATCAGAGTCCAATGTTGAGGCAAACATTCCCACGGGAACGGACGATCCGAAATTGAACGCTAAAATGCTGTTACGGTCTTGGGATTGGGTATTCTGAGTATAAAAGCACAAGAGTATAAAACAAAATAATCCACATGACTTGAATTCATTTCGAATTAATTGAATTAATAACTTTGTCCTCATTGATCTTTAATTAATTGTAAATAGATTAAATATTGAAGTCTATTTTATTCAAAGAATCAAAGCCAATAAAACAATCGCAACAACGACATCAACGACCCCTACAATCAAAGCCGCAACGGCCATTCCTTTTCCTTTCCACCTTGATGAATCTTTACTGATTTTTCCCAATCCAATAGCGCTGAAAATAATTCCTAATATCCCCAACACTAACCCAAACAAAAACAAGCCTACCAAACTGCAAACAAAACCAGCTATAGCCATTCCATTGGTTTTTTGAGAATCATCAGGTGCGCTCAGAATCATACTAGCACCCTTCTTGAACTCTGATTTAAAAGTGGGTGCTGATTCATCTTTTTGAATCCCTTCATTTTCTATTTGAAATAGGTCTTTTTTCTCATCTAAAACCAAAAGCTCCTCGTTCACTGTAGCCGCCAATTCTGTATTGTTCAATTTGCTCTTCTCTTCTGTGGGAGTAAAAATGTTTTGCTCTGATTCCAAGACTTCATTGGTGATTACAACATCTTCAATAACATTCTTTTCATCCTTGTTTATCTCCTTTTTATTATTTCCACCTTTTCCAAACCAATCCACATAATACCCCTTTGAATAAACACATTTCTGCATGGTGCAAGAAGAAAGAAACAAGGATACTAGTACCCCGAATACAAATAACTTTTTAGCTGTTTTCATTTTATTTTGGTTTAAAGGTTTCTGTCTGTTATCACAAAGCATCCATAGAATAAACTGACTTTTCCGACAACTTAATCTTGATTCTGACTTTGTACTAAAACACAAACGTATACAAAATTATACATT
>CAMCTV010000143.1 GCA_945878635.1 Chryseobacterium gleum
ACATGGAGATTCCAAGTAAATATGAACCACAAAGTGCGGAAGCCAAGTGGTATGCCTATTGGTTAGAGAAAGGTTTTTTTAATAGTGTGCCTGATGATCGTCAGGCCTACACAATCGTGATTCCACCACCCAATGTGACGGGTGTGTTGCACATGGGGCACATGCTCAACAATACCATTCAAGATGTATTGATTAGAAGAGCCAGAATGCGCGGATACAACGCGTGCTGGGTGCCAGGAACGGACCATGCTTCCATTGCCACAGAGGCCAAAGTTGTTCAGAAGCTGAGAGCAGAAGGGGTGAAAAAATCAGATTTATCCAGAGAAGCTTTTTTGGAGCATGCGTGGGAGTGGACACACAAACACGGAGGAATCATCCTAGAGCAGTTGAAGAAATTGGGAGCGAGTTGCGATTGGAATCGCACGCGCTTTACCATGGATGAAAAATATTACGAGGCGGTTATCGATACCTTTATTGACTTATACAACAAAGGAAGAATCTATCGTGGAGAGCGCATGATCAATTGGGATCCTGCAGCCAAAACAGCTCTTTCCGATGAGGAGGTTATTTACAAAGATGTTCAATCACATCTGTACCATTTGAAGTATCAGGTGGTGGGAAGTGATGCGTTCATTGTGGTTGCCACAACACGTCCAGAGACCATCCTTGGCGATACTGCGGTTTGCGTCAATCCAAAGGATGAGCGTTACAAGCACCTGCACGGAAAGAAAGTGATGGTGCCTTTGGTTAATAGAGAGGTAACCATCATTGCGGATGACTATGTTGACATGGAATTTGGAACGGGCTGTCTTAAGGTTACGCCTGCTCACGACATGAATGACTTTATGTTGGGACAAAAGTATCAGCTGGAAATCATCAATATGATGAATGATGACGGTACCATTTCGGAAGCTGGAGGAATGCATATCGGTCAAGATCGATTTGCAGTTAGAAAACAAATTGCTTTGGATTTAGACGCTGCAGGACTTTTAATAAAACAAGAACCCTACAGCAATAAGGTTGGTTATTCAGAGCGCACTGATGTGGTTATCGAACCAAGATTGTCTATGCAGTGGTTTGTAGACATGAAAGAATTGAGCAAGCCAGCTCTGGATAATGTCATGAATGACAACATCAAATTTTTCCCTCCAAAGTTGAAGAATTCATACAAGCATTGGATGGAGAACATCAAAGATTGGTGTATTTCAAGACAACTTTGGTGGGGACATCAGATCCCTGCTTATTACACAGAGGACGGGAATTGGATCGTGGCAAAATCCTTGGAAGAAGCGCAAGAAAAGTGCAAGTCTCAGTATCCAGAATATACAGGAGGATTGAAGCAAGATGAGGATGTATTGGACACTTGGTTCTCCTCTTGGTTGTGGCCCATAGCTGTATTTGATGGCTTTTACAGCGAGGATGAAGTTTCTTATTATTATCCAACAGCGGATTTGGTTACTGCACCTGAAATCATGTTTTTCTGGGTGGCTAGAATGATTATCGCAGGGTATGAATACAGAGATGAATTGCCTTTTAGAAACGTTTATTACACCGGCATTGTAAGAGATAAGCAAGGTCGCAAAATGAGCAAATCATTGGGTAATTCACCGGACCCATTGGTGTTGATTGATCAATATGGTGCAGACGGAGTTAGAGTGGGTATGCTGCTTTCATCGCCTGCTGGAAATGATTTGCTATTTGATGAATCGCTTTGTGAGCAAGGAAGGAATTTTGCCAATAAAATTTGGAATGCGTTCCGATTGGTTAACGGGTGGGGACAAAACACAGAAAAAGCACAGCCCAGAGGCTCTGCTGTCGTTGCCGTACAATGGATGAATGCACGATTGAATCAAGTGATTGATCAATTGAATGACGATTATGACAAGTTCAGAATGAATGAGGCTTTGATGAATACCTACAAGTTGGTCTGGGATGATTTCTGTTCTTGGTATTTGGAAATGGTGAAACCGCCATACGGAGAAAAATTGGATGAAGAGACGTACACAGCGACTATTGAGATATTTGAGAAAATTTTGACATTGTTGCATCCCTTCATGCCTTTCTTATCGGAGGAAATTTGGCAAACGATAAGGGTTCGTGAGGATGGTGAAAGTCTCTGTCTTGCGCAATGGCCTGTTTCAATTCCCGCTGATGAAAATTGGCTTAAGGGATTTGAAGCGTTTACAGAGACTGTGATTGGAATTAGAAACATCCGAAAGGATAATGCCATTGCCAACAAAGAAAAGTTGTTGCTGAAGGTTTTGAAACAAGATGGAGACCTTTCAGCGTATCATCCAGCCATCGAGCATTTGGGTAACATAGAAACGACAGAAATGAGCAATGAAAAACCTGCTGCTTGTTATTCGTTTATTGTGAAGGGAAGAGAATTTTTTATTCCTTTCACGGAGAAGTTTGATGTAACTGCCGAGTTGAAGAAGCTGGGTGATGACTTGGCTTATACAGAGGACTTTTTGCAAAAGGTAAGGGTGAAGTTAACGAACGAACGATTTGTATCCAATGCGCCGCAACAAGTATTGGATTTGGAGCGGAAAAAAGAGGATGACGCAATGCATAAAATCGAATTGTTAAAAACCCAAATGGCCGCGTTAGCCAAATAAGTAGGTATTATTACTGATTTGTTATTGAAAAAAAGAAAATAGTTTTGAGAACATCACTAAGCGCTTATATTTGCGATTACGACGAAAAATTATGAAAAAGATATATTCTTTGATTGCAGCGTTGCTAACATTGACAACGCTTACTACTTGGTCACAGCACGTGCATGATTTCAAATGTGGACATGCTCGCCAACACGCCAAGTTGTTGCAAGAAAACCCACAAATTGCGCAATGGCAGGCACTGTCTGATCTTTACATTGCTGAGTTTTTAAGAAATAATCCTGGTTTGGATCGCAACGATTCTTCTCAGATTTATACCATACCTGTGGTTTTTCACATCATTCACAACTTTGGTCCTGAGAATATCCCCAATGAGAATGTCTACGATCAGGTTGCAATCTTGAATAGAGATTATCAAAAGTTGAATGCAGATACGAGTGTTATTGTCAATGCTTTCCGTTCCAAGATTGCCAATTGTGGTTTCCAGTTTAAATTGGCTACAATTGACCCAATGGGCAATTGCACCAATGGAATAGACCGCATTGTTTCTCCGTTGACCAATATCGGATCTGATATTGCCAAATTGAACCCATGGCCACGCCATAAGTATTTGAATGTTTGGGTTGTGAACAACATGGAAGATGGAGTTGCTGGTTACGCATTCTATCCTTCTGCTGTAGCTGATCCTTTTTCAGCTTGGAGAGATGGTATCATCATTCGCTACAATTACATTGGAGCACTTTCACCCTCTAGTCCGGGAACAAGCCGTGCTTTGACCCATGAGATTGGCCATTGGTTGGATTTGTCTCATACTTGGGGTAATACCAACGATCCAGAGGTGGAGTGTGGTGACGATAACGTTGAGGATACCCCTCCAACGGCTGGTCATGACAACTGCGGTAATGTTGTGGACTATGAGTGTGACACTGAAACATTACCATTGACCAATGAAACCAATCAATCCGTTTATGTGTTTACAGGAGTAACTGCTGCAGCAGGAACCATTGATTCTATTGCTGTTCCAAGTATGGAAGATGGCGGACTTGTTTTTTCAAGTTTCAGTGCTAATGGTGTGTCTGGAGCAACAGCTGAAAACGATAAGTTTTCTTTCTCTGGTTGGGATTTGGGTGCCATTAATGGTTTAACCAGTTATCCTAATCTAACTGGTGTTATCAACACTGGAAAATACTACGAGTTCACTGTGAGCAATGACATCACACAGTTGTTGAACATGACAGCTTTGACTTTTGATGTAGCGAGAAGTGCAGATGGTCCAAGAACATTCTCTGTTCGTTCAAGTGCAGACAATTTTGCTTCCAATATAGCGGGTTCTATTAGTCCTGCCAATCCTGGATTGAGTGTTCAAGGCAGTAATATATTCTTTATTACAGGAGACAATACAACCCAGCAAGTGGGTTCAAGAATTACTTTGGGTGGAAACAATTTTGCGTTGAATGATGGTTCTGTTACTTTCAGAATTTACGCATGGAACGCAGAAGGAACTAATGGAAACTTCGG
>CAMCTV010000144.1 GCA_945878635.1 Chryseobacterium gleum
TGATCCAAAACATAAGTTGTCCCATTTGACAACGTGGCTCTTTGCAAAAAATAATCGCGCAACTCTAAAACAGCTTTGCCTCCCAATGCTTTTGGAGCTTGCTCCCTAAAGCCACTCATCATGGATTTGATCTTTTGCACACCATCCAACCCTTTGAGTGTGATGGATACCAATTCTTCATGATACAAACCATACTGCGCATAAATTTTCATGAGCAAATCCCAAAGACTGCTGCCATTGGCCAAAGCATGCGCTCCAGCCTCGCTCAAGGCCGCTGCGGAAATTACCGCATCCTTGTCACGAACGTCATCGCCAATCAGATAACCGTAACTCTCCTCTCCGCCTACCAAAAATTTCTCTTTCCCCTCACGTTCGCGAATCACCGCTGCGATGTACTTGAATCCTGTTAGGGTTGAATAACATGGTACTCCAAAAGAAGTGGCAATATCCTCTATCAATGTTGAGGTAACGATGGTCCGTGCGGTAAAATAAGGCAATCCGGAAGGGTGGATTTTTCCTTTTTGTTTCAATTGATGATAAGCCAATAAAGCACCTGTCTGATTGCCATTGAGTAAAGCCATTTTTCCTTGGTGGTCCATTACGCAAAGTCCAACACGATCCGCATCAGGATCTGTTCCCAAAACCCAAGCCGAATTGGTCTTTTCAGCCAATGCAATGGCCATAGCCAATGCCTCTCTCTCTTCTGGATTGGGTGATTTCACAGTAGGGAAATTTCCATCCGGTTTGGCTTGCTCTTCCACTACTTGGACATTTTTAAAACCCATGCGCTTCAGCAGTAGTGGCACCATGGTGATTCCAGTACCATGAATAGAAGTAAATACAATGGGCGTATCCGCAACCTTTCCAATCGATTCCGAATTCTCAACCAAAGGCAACACGGTGTTCAAATAATTCTCATCCCATGTTGCATCCAAAATATGCAACAAATCATCGTTGCCTTTAAATACAACATCATTAAAAGATGAAACACCGCGCACACATTGAATGATTCCTTTGTCATGCGGAGGCACAACCTGTGCTCCATCCTGCCAATACACCTTGTATCCATTGTATTCAGGGGGATTGTGAGAAGCCGTGATAACAATTCCCGCCTGGCATTGCAATTGACGAACAGCAAAGGATAAAACAGGGGTAGGACGCAATGATTCAAACAAATACACCTCCAATCCATTTCCGGTTAAGACATCGGCAGCTGTTTTGGCCAAAGTATCTGATTGGTTTCTGCTGTCGTAAGCAATGGCCACTTTAGCAGGTCCATTGACTTGCTGGCGAATATAATTGGCCAATCCTTGGGTAGCGGCACCGATGGTATAACGGTTAATGCGCATGGCACCAATACCCATTATACCTCTCAGTCCTCCAGTTCCGAATTCTAAATCTTGGTAAAAAGCCTCTTGCAAGGCAGGGCCATTCTCAGCCATCAAAGCTTTCACTTCATTTTGGGTAGACTCATCTACCGCATCTACCAGCCACGTGGCTGCTCTCTCTAGTGCATTCATTGTGCGTCTTTCATTTTTTGAAAACAGTGTTGCAATTGATCCGTCCAAGAAGCGGGGACAATACCTGTTCTGGATTGGAAAAGTGAACTATCCAATTTGGAATAGGGTGGTCGCTTGGCCTTTTGTGGAAAAGCATCACTGCTAACGGGAGACAAGTTAATAGGAATAACAGCAAATTGAAAAATTTGCTGCGCAAAATCATACCAGCTGCAAATACCTGCGGGGCTGTAGTGCAAGACACCTTTCAAATTGCATTTGCTTTGCAAACACAAATCTATGGCCGTATAAACATCTTTGGCCAAATCGTCCACGAACGTTGGGCTACCGAGTTGGTCATTGACAATTTGCAAATCTTTTCGGGTTGTAGCCAAAGACAACATGGTAAGTAGGAAGTTCTTTCCTCTTGAGCCATACAGCCATGAAACTCTGAAGATGGTATGGATGGGGAAAAGGCGCTGCACAATGCCTTCAGCAGCCAATTTGGATCGGCCATAGGCATTGAGGGGAGTAGGAACATCACTCTCAGAATAAGGAACTGTCTTGCTCCCGTCAAACACATAGTCTGTTGAGAAATAGATGAGCCACGTTTTTTTGGGGTCAATGCACTGGGACAGAGTAATGAGACTAGTGGCGTTGATGAAAGTGGCTTGGTCTTCTTGCTCCTCCGCTAGCTCCACGTTGGTATAAGCAGCAGCATGAAAAATGATATCAAAGGAATGCGATGAAAAATACTTCTCGATGCTCTCTGCATTGCTCCAATCAAGTTCATCACGACCTGGAGTAGCCACCTGCCCTTCCCAATTGTTGGCAGCCAGCACCTCAGCAAAGGCTTTGCCCAGCTGTCCACTGTACCCCGTCACCAGCGCCGATTTCATGTTTCGAAGATAGTGAAATTGAGTAAGCAGTTTAAGTACATCGAAAAACAAAACTGATTGTCCAGAGATTTTGATTTCAAAACAAATACCACTGGTAACTTCTCAACCTCTCCTGCTACTCTCGATTTTGACTTGAAAAACAACTATTAATCCATGCAAACTAAAATTCTCAACACCCGAACTCTTAATCTTTAATACAACGTACATTAAAACCATTCATCAATCCAAAACCAATTGACCCTCTTAAAACATCATAACCTGAAGTACTTCTATACCACAATGCCGTTGATCCAAACGAAGACCTTGACCACCAAAATGCTGTTTCCATTATATACCAATGACCATTAATTGTCACCGCACCTCCTGGCAAAGCATTGAATCCGCTAATGTTAGTGTCATCTGTGTTAGGCTGAGTCCAGTAATTAAAACTTCGCAACATTTGCCCCTGATTTGTTCCTCTTCCTCCCGACTGCTGTTGCTGTATGCTATTTACTCCCAGTGATTGCTCAAGATACATCCACTCACAATCGGATGGTACGTGCCACCCTGCAGGACAAACATTCTTATCGCTTAAAATAACCATACCATTGTACGCCATTCCAAAAACATCGATATAGCTGACATTTGGAATATTCTCAAACTTTGGAAGACTGTCCCCGAACCATATCTCATAATTCGTTGCTTCCTGCAATGATGTCCCATCATTAAACTTAGTAGTAGCCAAATTCTCAGCAAACCAACATTGACCACCTATCTCCACCAAATCATAAACGTGATCAAAATAGGAAAGGGTCGTTAACCCGCCACAACCTGCTACTGAAATATTCTCATCTTGACAAGTAATATTTCCAGGTAACAACACAGCGGCATTTCCTGTCCCAGCATTTGGATTTACACCTTTGCACTCGCACTGTCCGTTATATCGATCATTTATTGTAGTACCATCTTCATCATCACAAATTGCACCAATGAAAACGCAACTTCCATTATCGGTAGTGGCTAAACTATTGTAATTGCAAGCAAAGGCATTGGTGCATCCTAAAAGATTGTTAACCCCTTGACAAACACAATCAATGATATAAACGTCATTAAAGGTTGATGGATTGCCATCATCACAACTTTCACCAACTGATTTACAAACACCATTATCAATAGTGGCTTGAGCATTATAATTACAGCTTTGTGCATCTGTACAACCCAAAATTAATTCAATAGTTCCTGCATCATTGATACTACCATTGGTAAGATAAAAGAGTAGGTGATTATTCTGTATGGAAATTGAATCAATAGTTGAAACATTGTTAACATCATTGGCGCGTTCACAATACATCGCATAAGGCACACTCATCAATTGCTGATTTCCCATTTCTAAATACTCACCCAATCCAGTTTGCCTGAACTCTACTTGTAAGAACTTGGGCAATATTGACCAATCAATTGTCTGAAAATTTCCATTCAATACAACTCCCTCTCCAATGGTGGCATGCATTAATCCTTGGTTATTTGTTGTCAACGCATGCTGCTCCTGATATACAACCACTCCATTCAATGCGTCCAAATTTCTCAATGTGAATCGAACTTCAACATTCGTGTCAGACATGGCTGTGCCATCTACTTCTCTAACAACGGCCTGATAAGGAATACCCGGCATGTTAAGCTGAGCATTAACGGCACAGCCCAAAAATCCCAAAACCAAAATCAAAATGTTCTTCATAC
>CAMCTV010000145.1 GCA_945878635.1 Chryseobacterium gleum
CTTTGATAAGCAGCCTTCACCACATTGTCTTTCTTTTTGATTTTGTCCAAGGAGGCCAATGCCTTTTCATAATTCTTGGTCTTCATGTATACATTCAGCAAGAATTGGTAGGCCTCATCGTGTTTGGGACTATCCGGATACTTGGCCAGATAAGCTTCAAAAGAAGTGATGGCATCATCAAAAGGATCCGAAGACAATTCAAAGGCCAACTTGGCAAAGTTGAACATCGCATCTTCTTGCAATTCCAAATCAAAAGCGATGTCCCTTGCAGCACCAAAAGCCTTCCAAGCCTCGCGTTTGTTGTCCATTTTGATGTAACACAAACCTTCATTGTAGGCCGCCATTTGTCCCAGCAAATCCTCCTTGCTCTTGGCTCCACCATAACCGTCTACTGCCTTTTGCCATTGTTCGCTGCGCTGATAAGCAAAAGCCAAACGATATTGATCTTCCCGACTCATTTGGCCTTTTCCTTTCACTTTTGCAAAGTGCTCGAGATAAGGAATAGATTCCGCATAGCGGTCTTTATTGAAGTAGGCATCTCCGACCAATTTTTGAATCTCAGCCGCTTTGCCCTCATCCAATTGAGTAGCCGCTTCCAGAACTTCATTGCTGTATGCGATGAGTTCGTCATAACGCTTTTGAAGATAATATATCTGTGCGATATACAAGGGAACACGTTCCCGGAAGTTGGGATTGTTCTTTAGTATTTCAAAACCCTCCAATGCTGCGGTATAGTCATTGTCCTCATAGGCCAAATGGCTATACATGTACAACGAAGAAAACTGATAAACGCTTTCCTTGTCTTTAATAACAAAATATTCTCCGCGTGCTCCTTTCTTATCTCCTTTGCTGTACAGTGATTCTGCTTTGTAGTAATGAAATACAATTTGATCTTTTGGAGACAATGAGCGCAAGTCCACCTTGGCCAACCATTCCAGGCATTTGTTGGCATTTTTCTTTTTGCCATAAAAAACACCCATTTCAAAATAGGCTCTTTCTTTTTGGGGAGAATCGGGATGATTGCGAATAAAGATGTCCATCAAAAATTCTGCATCCTTGTGGTAGAGCTCAAGGGCGCAGCGGGCAATGAAATACTCCGCGTTGGCGCATTCCATTGATGTATTGATCTGACAAAACTTTTGTCTGTAATCTTCAAAGGCTTTGCGTGCAGGAGCAAACTTGCTTTGTTCAAACAATTCTACTGCATGCTGATAAGCTTGTTGATCATTCCAGAGTTGAAAAGGTCGTTGGGCATTGGCAGCAAGTGCCAGGATACACAACAGCATACACACCATCCATCCACGTTTCATAGTCATTTGCAATTTGTAGTAAAAATAACGGAGCCGAACAAGGATAATTGTTCGGCTCCGATGTAGTTGCAAACGAAAGATTGTGAATGGCAGCGGACTACTTGGCCTCTGCTGCCTTTTTGTGATCGGCTAAAAACTGAGCCAATCCGCTGTCCGTCAAGGGGTGTTTCAACAATGCCATGATGGCGCTCAACGGGCCAGTCATCACGTCTGCACCAATCTCCGCACACTGGATGATATGCATCGGATGACGAACGCTAGCAGCCAAGATTTCTGTATCAAAACCATAGTTATCATAGATTCCTCTGATTTGTTCTATCAATTGAATGCCATCGGTGGAAATATCATCCAAACGACCAACAAAAGGAGAAACATAAGAAGCTCCAGCTTTTGCTGCCAATAACGCTTGCCCGGCTGAAAACACCAACGTGCAATTGGTCCTGATCCCTTTGTCTGTAAAATAACGAATGGCCTTGATGCCATCTTTGATCATTGGCACCTTCACTACGATATTGGGATGCAAGCTCGCCAGCATTTCGCCTTCACGGACCATGCCATCAAAGTCTGTAGAAATCACCTCAGCACTCACATCACCTTCTCCAACAATCTCGCAGATGTCTACGTAATGCTTGAGCACGCGATCTGTACCAGAAATTCCTTCCTTGGCCATTAAGCTGGGATTGGTGGTTACGCCGTCTAGGATTCCCAAATCTTTGGCTTCTCTGATTTGGTCAAGGTTTGCTGTGTCGATAAAAAATTTCATGGTTCAATATTTGGTTGCAAAAATAACCCATACCCATCATTACTTTTGAGCCATGTCAGAAAATTTTTGGAAAATTAGTTTTCAGTTCATGTTGCTCAGTCTAGCGCTGATTGTCGGCGACTGGATCATGGACGGTGTAAGGATTGTCAGCAATTTTGATGCATTACTGGCGGCATTGACCATCATGGTCCTCAATCGCTTTGTCAAACCTTTGCTCATCATCCTCACCATTCCTGCCACCATCTTCACTTTTGGATTGTTCATTTTAGCCATCAATGCAATGATTTTATTGCTAGCCAGTGAAATCATCGAGGAGTTTCAAATCAAAGGGTTCTGGACAGCGGTTGGTCTTTCACTTTTCCTGAGTGTGGTTCAAGTCATCTTTGGGCAAAGCAACAATGTGAAATTTCAAGTGAAGCGCGGAGGAATGGATGATCTTAATGACGGAGATTCTCAATAAGATCAATTCATGTATTCCCAGGCAGAGGTATAACCACCACTCTTTTCAACCCAATCCATCCACTGCGCATAAAATGAGTCATTGGCCAAAGTTGCGCTATCCCCTATCACAATCAATCCTTTCTTGGCTCGGGTCATGGCAACATTCATTCTCCGGTAGTCTTTTAAAAATCCAATTTCACCCTCGGCATTGCTTCTAACCAAACTGATATAAACCACATCCGCCTCCTGTCCTTGGAAAGAGTCGATGGTATTCACATCAATATTGGACAAATCTTTCATCGATTCTTGCATGCGTGTTACCTGAGCTCTATAAGGGCTAATGACAGCTATCTCATGGTGCTGATTCGTTGACCATCTCTCCATATGTTGTAGAATCATCCTGATCTCTTCCTCATTTTGTAAACTCTCACCCTCATCTCCCTTTTGCTCTTCAAAACCACAACCGGCGGTGTCTAAAAACACAACAGGCGGTTGTTCTTCATGCCAACATTGACTTTGCACCGATTCGTGCGCTTTTAATCTTTCTTGGTAAAATTTCAAATTGGAAAAATGCATGATGGTCTGATTCATTCGGTATTGCGTATCCAAGAAAAACACCGACTCCGGATTGTTCTTTACTACAACATCCAACAAAGTAGTGTGCAATGGCTTTACAGACAAATGATTGGACTTCACTGTTGGCGGCAATTGATGTGGATCACCTGCCAAGATTACTTTTTCAGCATGGGCTATTGCCACGAAGCAAGCAGGAGCCAGTGCCTGACCTGCTTCATCAATCACTACAACATCCCACTCTCTATCTTTAATCAAACTGTGATTGGAGCCAATCAAAGTAGCCGCCACCACTTGACTTTCATCAATGTGTTTTTCAATGAGATACTGTTCCCAATCTCGCGCCTCCTTTTGCAAATTGCGGGCCTCTTGAAACAAAAGTCGTCGTTGGTCTGCCTCTTCCTTACCGAAACTCCTTTTGTATTTGGCTCCCATTTTTTTGAACTCAATGGCGCGCTTTTTCAATTCTCTGATGCGCTTAAAATCCGGATCTCTGGCCAGCAATGCATCGATGGTCATGGCTTGATTGTCCTCTTCTACTTTGGCTACATTTCCTATTCGAACACCTTTCAAACCTGCCTGAACGCACTGTAGCAGCAAATGATCCGTCGCTGCATTGGATGGTGCCGTTAGCAATATTTTCTTTCCTTTTTTGGCCAACTCAACTACAGCAGCGACCAAGGTTGTAGTCTTCCCTGTTCCAGGAGGACCGTGAACCACTGCCACATCGTTCTTGGTTAAAATCCCATCCACTGCTTGTTGCTGAGAATGATTCAATCTCAAAGCCGTTGTCTTTTCAAACAACTCCTCTACGGCTTGTTTCCTCTCGCCAAACAAACTTTGCCGAATTTCCCACAAACGACCTTTTTCCAGATTGATGAAAAAGTTCAGAGCATAAAACATCTCTTTGAAACTCTTTTCATCAAAAAGCACATCTACTCCCAATTTTCCATTGTCCACCCAATCAGGCAATTCATCGCACTGAAAAACAATTTTCATGCGTTG
>CAMCTV010000146.1 GCA_945878635.1 Chryseobacterium gleum
TGGATGAATTGGACAGAGATTTGGGTTCTGATGAATTTGGAGAAGTGCTCCGCAACAGAGGCGTTGGAGCCTTTCTCAATCACGGAAGAAACGATCTGAATGCGCAAGTCTATCAGGCTGCTTTAAAAGGATTCAAAGAGTGGGAAAAAGAAAGACACTTGCTCCATTGGGGAATGGATGCTTCGAATGAATTCATAGAAGATCAACTCAATGAATGGACCATGATTGACAGTGCTGGTTATGCAGCCAGCCGCCCCAATGATAGCATAGGTTACACCAATCCAACCCTACAAAATCAACAACTGATTGCCTTTCAAGACAGAATTAAAGCCACCAACAATGTCACTTCTCAGCGATATTCAGCATTTATTCAAGACAGCTGGCGTCACGAGTGGAGTGATGGTGATGCTTTCTCCATCACAGCAGGACTGAGGGCCAATCATTGGAGTTTCTCGAATCAAACGGTCACAGGTCCCAGAATGAATTTGTCTTATACACCCACATGGCTGGGAACTAGAAAAAATGAAAACGGCGTGGATACCGTCCGAAAAGACATGGTCATAACCGCCGCTTGGGGATATTACTATCAACCCCCTTTCTACAGAGAAATGAGAAATTTTCAAGGCAACATCAACCCTGAAATACGCGCACAACGTAGCATTCATTACATCTTGGGAACCAACTTTGTATTTAGATCTTGGACAAGACCATTCAAATTCACTGGAGAATTGTATTACAAAAAGTTTGACAATTTGATTCCCTATGAAATAGAGAATGTGCGTCAAAGGTATTACGCTACCAACAATGCCAAAGGCTTTGCTTATGGCGCAGATGCTATGGTCAATGGGGAGTTCATTCCAGGTGTTCAATCATGGATCAGAGCATCTTATTTAAAAACGGAAGAAGACCTTTTAGATGACCAATATTATCTTTATCTCAATCAATCAGGAGATACCATTTACAGCGGATTCACCATCGATGATGTTGCTGTCGACTCCATCCTTCAAACACCAGGATACATTCCCAGACCCACCGATCAACGTTTCAGTTTCTCTTTGCTATTCATGGACGAGATGCCGCGCAATCCAAAGTACAAAGCAACAGTGAATCTTTTCTTTTCCACCGGAGTACCTTACGGACCTCCCGGAGGCGAGCGTTATTTGGACGTACTTAGAACTCGATCATACTTCAGAACTGATATTGGATTTTCACGTGATTTATTCACTACCAAAAAGAAAAATGGTTCCACCCGTTTTTTCAAGAGTGGAACCATTTCATTAGAAGTGTTTAATCTTCTTGGTGTAAACAACATCATCAATCACCAGTGGATAGAGGATGTGAATGGCAGAATGTACGGTATTCCAACCTACCTCACTGGTCGCAGAATCAACCTGCGTTGGGCCATGAGTTTTTAAGGGAGAACAACTAAGTTGTATACTTTTTCATCCGATTCGTTACCCGCTTTATCTATGGCCATAATCTCCAAATGCCACACCCCTGTTATGGTGTCAGGAATAGCGATGGTAGATGTTGGAGAAGATGCAGTGCCAGACAAATCAAAAACCCTAGAGTAAGACCACAAGCCCACATTCTCTAACCCTTCATATCCCGGTAAATCAACATGTCCATGACCATCGTCGGCAGAATGTACATTAATCTTGAGCTGACTCAAATCTTCATTATCTGTCAACCCTACTTGAACAACAAAGCTGTTCCCTGCTGTTAACTCATGTGTTTCTTGCTGCACACTATTTACCATCACGCTGTTAATCACAGGACGCTCAACATCCTGCACCTCTTTCGGTTTACAAGAGAAAATGGTCAACACCATCATTCCCATTACAAACCACTGCATTTTACTATTAGTCTTTACTTTATTCATTTTAATTGATTTATTGATTTAAAAATTCAAAGCCATTGTACCCTGTAGCCACCGTCCTTGCTCTGCCAAATTCATGGGGCGGTAAAGGCTTAGATGATTGTAGTAAACAGTGTTGTTTACATTGTTGCATTGCAATACAAATGAAATAGAGCGTTGATTGGACCATTTATAGCTGTATTGAAAATTGGCATTCATGACAAAATAACCAGGAGTGGCTCTCTCATTTCTGCTCACCCTATTTTGATCAAAAGCATAACGCATGTTGACTAATAAGGCCCATTCATGGTGATTACCCTTACTCCAATACCATCGTTGATTAGACTTCATCGCGATGGGTGGCACAAAAGGCAACCCGAGGCCAGTTGTACTCTCACGTGTATGAATGGCTTCTAAAGCAAAGTCCGTATTCCACCATTGCAACGGATGCCAATCTAAAAACAACTCCCCTCCCGTCCACAGCACAACCCTTTGCTGATAGGCATACACCTGACCACCATCAGGTAAATCAGAAAAATAAGATTGAGGTGCTAGGAAAATAAAGTTGTCATAATAAGCAACAAAACCTGTCAGTTGAGCATGTCCATTTTCCCACTCTTTCATCACATTGGCATCCCACTGATACCCCGATTCCCATTTAAGACCAGTACTGCCCTTCTCATGCCGGTGTGATCCGTGGTGTATCCCATTAATCGCCCATTCATTGATTTGCGGAATTCTATAAACCTTCCCCAACACAGAATGAACTTGCCAATCCCTTGGCCCATTCCAAGTCCATCCATATTGTGCAGCCCAACCCATGCTGCGCTTGGCAAATGGCAAAGCCCGAACCAACACACTATCCGTTGGCTGATCAACATTGTACCAAGGCTGTTGATACCCCTTAATGGCAATACCACCTTGTTCCACTCTGAAACCAAAGAATTGATGAAAGTGTAATTGAGTTTGATCAACCACTGTGGCATAAAATGCTTGCTGATGCTGTTTAAAATCAGGGATTAAAAATTCATTTCCGCAGACCTCGTTTTGTTTTAGTTGAAACTGCAACCCTGTTTTCAACCGCCAAGCATTGGACAATATCCAATCCTTGCCCAGGTTCCACTGTGTTGTATTCAAAGTCAAACCCAAAGAAAGAGAATCAGCACTGTATGGGACAAATCCTGGCTGATGGGGTCTGGACAACTCCACCCTATTGCTTCTCTGGAATCCAACATTCATCCGTATAAAATCATCACCAGCTTTGAATTGCATGGCCAATAAAAGTTTTTGATGTAGGTTATTGACGCGCGGCAATGAAAAATTGCTTTTGTCACCATCTCCACTGACAGACTGCATGGTAGGTACCCCTACAAAACCAGGGAACAGTCCGGATTGCGTATCATTTAATCTGAAGATTAATCGGAGAGAACGCAATCCTCCGTTTGGAAATCGCCATTCGCTAAATGCGGTGATGTGATTCTCCCGGGTGGCTGTATTGCTCAATACGCCATTTTTCAGGGGCAAAGTTCGATTCAGGTAGGTGAAGGAATCTACCGGCACACGATAATCATCTGTTGACAATCGGGTAACTCGGGCTCCCCAGCGAGCGCGAACCCCATTGGAAAGTTTCAAAACCTGTTGATGAAATAATGACCAACCACGCTGTCTGTTGTTGTTAGATACAACACCCAAAATTTGAGTACTGCTCTTGTTCTTAGGCCACGGTTCATGCTCAATAATCAAAGCGCCTCCCAAAGCGTCCCCGCCAAACTCTAAACTCGCGGCGCCTTTGATAATGGTGAGATTTCCAATGCTAAACTGATCCCATTCCAAACCGTGATCATTGCCCCATTGTTGTCCCTCTTGTCTTATTCCCATGTCCATCACAGCAACCCGGGAACCGGAGAAGCCACGGATAACGGGCTTGGCAATGCCCACACCAGTATTCAATGCGGATACACCTGGTAAAAATGTGAGTGTATTGGACAATTGCCCACTCCGTTGCTGGGACAACATATTTGGGTCGACCTTCATCGAACTAAAAAAATCTTGCGATTGAAAAGTGAACCAATGCCCCTTGATCTCAAGCACCCTTCCCTCCAGCCGAGGAATTGAGTCTTGACCCCAAGTAACCTGAATACACATCCAAAACAGCAACAACATAAAAGTTGCTTTCATCTTGAAACATGATAAATAGATTGAAA
>CAMCTV010000147.1 GCA_945878635.1 Chryseobacterium gleum
ACCATTCATACGGCTGAGTCTGTGAGTAAATCTTTTCCCAATTTTTATGACTTGATAAAGGGAATTGGGGGGCGTCTCGATTGATTTATTTTACTACTTTCGTACCGCATGAAATTCAAAGCCTCTCAAATCGCCATGATGCTCCAAGGTCAATTGGAAGGATCAGATGCTGAAGTCAGTCAATTGTGTAAAATAGAGGAAGGGAAAAAAGGTTCATTGACCTTTTTGTCCAACCCAAAGTATACCCCTTTTATTTACCAAACAGAGGCCAGCGTGGCCATAGTATCCCATGGTTTTGAAGCGGAACAACCGTTGCCATCTACCTTGAGTCTGATTCGTGTGGCGGATGCCTACGGTGCATTTGCACAGTTGTTAGAAGCTTACAATCAATTTATGCTTCCACAACCGGGTATAAGTGGTCATGCTGTAATTGCTTCTTCGGCTAAAATTGGTGTTAATGTTCACATAGGAGATTTTGTTTCTATAGGAGAAGGCGTTGTTATTGAAGACAATGTTATCGTTCAGTCCAATGTGAATGTTGGAAATAGAGTTACTGTTGGTGAAGGTTCGGTAATTTATCCTGGGGTCAGGATTTACCACGATTGTGTGATTGGAAAAAAATGTACGTTGCATGCCAATGCAGTTATAGGTAGCGATGGATTTGGATTTGCCCCCGATGCCAATGGCGTTTTCAAGAAGGTTCCTCAAATTGGAAATGTTGTATTGGAAGACAATGTTGATGTGGGTGCCAACACTTGCATTGATCGCGCAACGATGGGGTCGACAATCATCAGAAAGGGAGTAAAGTTGGATAATCTGATTCAAATTGCCCACAATGTTGAAATAGGAGAGAATACCGTCATGGCAGCGCAGTGCGGCGTTGCGGGTTCAACCAAAATTGGCAAGAAGTGCATGATTGGCGGGCAAGTTGGTTTTGCCGGTCACCTTACTGTGGCGGATGAAACCAAGATTGCGGCGCAAAGTGGCATTTCCGGTAATGTTAAGAATTCAGGAACAACGCTGATGGGTACTCCTGCTATTCCTGCAATGGAGTACAACAAATCGTATGTTTATTTTCGTCGTTTGCCAGCGATGAATCAAATGTTGGATCAGTTCAAAAAGTGGATGGACGGCCAGTCAAAATAGTTTATGCGCTGGTATTGGCACTCATTGGTCAGAGGCGTTCAGCATTTTTTTAAGTCGCAAAAGCGACACGGTGTTCATTCTCCTTTGGTTTATCAACTGATGGATAAAGATTTGATAGCGCCTCTACGAGAGAGTTTGAAGGCCATTCGAGAATACAGAAGGAATTTATCCAAATCCAATGAAAAGTGGATGCCTATTGACTTTGGAGCGGGTTCTCGCTCGCCTACAAGAAACTTGGGCGATGCTGTAAGGAAGGCTACAAGTGATGCGAAGAAAGGTGAATTCTTGTACAGGTGGGCCATGCGGTTTCAGCCAAAATACATTTTGGAGTTGGGAACCCATGTTGGGATTGGTTCTTCTTATTTATTGGAGGGTTGCAGTCATGCACAACTTTATAGTGTAGAAGGAGATCCTTTTTTGCACAATAAATCTGTGAATTGGTTGAAGCAATATGGTCAACGTGTTCATCTGTTTAATGGATCCTTTGATGCGCAGTTGAAAGATATATTGCCTATTCACCGATGGGATTTGGTGGTGATTGATGGGCATCATCAAGGTGATGCATTGTTAAAGTACTTCGAATTGATTTTGCCTCATTTGAGTCAAGATGCATGGGTCATCATGGATGACATTCATTGGTCACCAGATATGACACAAGCTTGGAGTGAAATTGTATCAAATGCCAATCATTTGTTGACTTTAGACTTTCTGCATTGGGGTGTGTATGGTCATGCCCCGCGATTCCAGAAGGAACATTTTAACTTACAATATTAGAAAGATCTAACGGGTAGCGCAATAATCGTGGTGCTCTTGCTTTGAATATCAGAAAAATCAAATTCAAAGTCATAGAAATATCCGTAAACTGAGGTGTTTTGAGAAGATGACCAGTAGAATCCTGGATAGAAATTCCCGATGTTGGGTGTGATAAGCACATCTTGTATGCGTGCCAATTCATCTCGGGATGGTACAAACCAATCGTCAAATCCACCAATGACCAAGTTATTGATCAAATAAGCAACAGTATTGGTTTGGCTGCAAGCAGCAAGAATCAGCGAGGTATTGTTTTCTCCAGTACCTATAGCAGTGCTGGTTCCGGTGATGTTGGTGGATTGGCATCCCCAGGTGCCAAGGACCTCTGATGGATAAGCTTCCAGATATCTCCAGCCATTGGAATAAGAACCTTTGTCATAAAAAACATATCCACCTGCGGGGCCTTGCGAGCCTATGTCGTAGGTCACCGTTCCTGCACAAACACATTGTGCATTGTATTGATCATTGGTGGTTGCTGGATTGTTATCATCACAGGTTTGTCCTGTGATGTGACAGCTTCCATCATTATCCGTAGCGAGTGGGTTGTAATTGCAAGCAGCGCTGTTGGTACATCCAAGAATGTGATTGGCTGCACTGATACCGGGTATGATAATATTGTTCTGTCCAATTTGAAGTGTGTCTCCTGTAAGACTAACGGCAACAGGAACAGTCTCTGAATACAATGCGTATGGAACACTCTGAAGTTGCTCTGTGCCCAACAGCAGCCAACCTTGTCCCAGATTCATATCCACCTGTAGGTATTTTAGGCCGTTGCTCCAATCTAATTCACTGAAATTGCCAATAGTGGCTGGTCCGTTTCCAATCACGGTAGTTACAAGTCCTTGTGCATTGGTGATTAAGGATTTGATTTCTTGATAGGAGATGGCGCCATTGGCATTGCCTTGTCTAATGCAAAGTCTAAGACTTAGATTTTGATTGGGCATGATTTCACCAGCGCTGTTTTTGACTATTGCCTGATAATTGATTCCTTGCGGCGATTGAGCCGTTGAAAAATTAACAAGTACAATTGCTAAAACTAGGGTCAGAAATTTTTTCATGGAAGCAAGTTAATCAAAAAAAGCATTTCTATTTAAGGTGTCCAATAGCCATGTGTTAAAAGTTTTTACACCGGAAGGATTGAGGTGGTCGGTATCGATGAAAAATTTAGATTGGGGTTGAATAGCCAATTGTCCGTTGATGAATTTTTTCTCGGGAAAAAGTGATTGAATGTCTTTTGGTAGGGTTTTGTATGTTTCGGTATGAGTCAATTCCAATATTGGCGATTGAACGATGATCCATTTTATATCTCGATCATTTGCCCACTGGATAATCTGAGCAAAAGCTTGAATTTGTTTTGTGTTCAAATGGCCAGATGGTTTTGGCATTTCATGTTTTGAATTAAAGTTCTGATGACTTTCTACGTAGCCCCCGCGGATGTATCGGTCTGCGCCAATGGTTTCTGAACATGTTTTTGATTTCAAATGCAAGATGTTTTTTGATAAGCTTCGAAATAAAACAGCATTGTACCACTTCATATCTCCATGTTCTTCCCAGCGCATAGGATAAAAGTTGGTGTTGGCCAATAAGTCTATGGAAGATTCAATTCCTTCATTGTCAAAGAGCGGCAAAAAGAAATCAATGATTAAATATTTTGGGGACAAATGTTCTCCAAGTGATTGAAGTATTTGTAAAGTTTGAATTGGAGTTTGTGCGGTGCTTCCCAGGTTGAAAGAGCGCAGCTGACTTTTGTCGAAAATTCTGGTGTCATAGTTTCGATAGGCATGACTTGAACCAATGAATAAGAGGTCTACTTCTTTTTGTGACGCGGCATCCTGAAAACGCAATTGGCTATGACCCGCACCGCCTTCTGGATAGTAGAATTGGGATCCAAAGGAGAGGTTCATGTTGCGCCCAATCAACAAAAGCGAAAAGCAATAGGAAAGAAGAAAGATTCCCGAAAAAATAAATGCTCTTCGAATGAATAACCGCGACATGTTTCAAAGATAAGCATTGTTTTATACTAGATTTGGAGCATGAGAACTGCTTTTTTAGTCGCAATGTCATTGTTGCTTTTTGTGCAATGTCAGAGCAATGCG
>CAMCTV010000148.1 GCA_945878635.1 Chryseobacterium gleum
CCAATTGGTACATTTCTTTTCCTTTGGATTTGATGCGGCGGTAGCGAAGCAATTTGGTTTCTACTTCCATTTCATCATATCCAACAAATGTTGTATCTCCTTCCGCCAAATTCACCCAATCATCTGTTTCCAATTTGGTTGCTGCACGACTTCTCTCTTTTTGTGCGTGAAGTTGTTCCTCAAATTCTGCTTGGTTGATGGTCTTTCCATTTTCACCCGCAATCAATTGCGTCAAGTCAATCGGGAAACCAAAGGTGTCATATAGTTCAAAAGCGATGGTACCTGAAATTTCACTTTCACTGGTCTTTTGAATCACGTTGTCCAGCAGTTCAATTCCTTTTTCAAGGGTACGCAAAAAACTCTCTTCTTCTTCTCTGATGACGGATTGAATGAGTGTTTTATTCTTACTCAACTCAGGGAAGGCACTTCCCATTTGTTTTTCCAACACATCAAAAACTTGATGCATGAAAGCAGACTTAAACTGCAAGAAGCTGTATCCATAGCGCACCGCTCTTCTCAGAATCCTTCTGATAACATAACCGGCTCCAGAGCTAGATGGCAATTGACCATCGGCAATGGCAAAGGATACTGCTCTGACGTGATCAGCAATGACGCGCATGGCAACATCTTTCTTTTCTGCTGTTGCTGTATAGGACAACCCGCTGAGTTGTTCAATTTTTTGAATCAAAGGAGAAAAAACATCCGTGTCATAGTTGGATTGTTTGCCTTGTAATACCATACACAAGCGCTCAAAGCCCATCCCTGTATCCACGTGCTTGTTGGGCAACGCTTCTAGGCTTCCATCCGCTTTGCGGTTGAATTGCATGAACACATTGTTCCAAATCTCAATCACTTGTGGATGGTCATTGTTGACCAATGTTCTTCCATCAACATTTTGACGGTCTTCAGCCGATCTAATGTCCGCGTGGATTTCAGAGCACGGACCACAAGGTCCCATGGCACCCATCTCCCAGAAATTGTCTTTTTTATTTCCTTTTAAAATGCGGTCTTCTGCAATGTACTTTTTCCAGATGTCATAGCTTTCCTGATCAAAGTCCAAATTCTCTGAGGCATCGCCTTCAAAGACTGTAACATACAATTGATCCTTTGGGATTTTGTATACATCTGTCAATAATGACCACGCCCATCCAATGGCTTCTTCTTTGAAGTAATCGCCAAAGCTCCAGTTGCCCAACATTTCAAACATGGTGTGGTGGTAGGTATCCACACCTACTTCTTCCAAGTCATTGTGCTTTCCACTGACACGCAAACATTTTTGCGTATTGGCAATTCTAGGATGAACCACAGGCGCATTGCCCAAGAAAATATCTTTAAAGGGATTCATTCCCGCATTGGTAAACATCAAGGTAGGGTCACCTTTGATGACCATGGGTGCTGAAGGAACGATTTGATGTTTTTGCTGCGCGAAAAAATCCAAAAATTGTTTTCTAATCTCTTGTGATGTCATAATGCCTATTGATGGGACACAAAACTAATCTCAAATTGCCTTGATTGTCCTAAATTTGTCAGAATCCAATACAAACGGAATTGCCAAAGTTTAAATACATATTCAATCCGACGACACTCAACTTTGAGATGATCAGCTTTACCGTACGGGACTATGTATGGTTGGTATTGAAGTACCTCATTGTGGGATTGGTCATTGGTGGATTAGGTGTCATTCTTTACGCTTCTTTCTTCAAAGATCCAGAGACCAGCAGGCTTCAGAAAGAGTTGAAATACATGGACGCCCAAATCAGCGGCATGAGAGAGCAAATGGACTCCTTGGATCAATACGTGGATGTGTTGCAGAAGAGGGACAATGAAATTTACCGAACCATCTTTGGTGCTGCGCCCATTGACCACAAGTATGTGGGCGGGAATCGTTACAATGAAATAGCCAAGTACAGCTCTGAAGAGGGAATCATTGAAACGCAAAATCGTTTGATGGCCATTCAACAAAACCTCATTCAGCAAAGCAAGTCTTACCAAGAGATCATGAAGTTGGCCAAGAAGCAAGATCAATTTTTAGCTGGTCTTCCCGCCATACAACCCGTGGACAACAAAGATTTAAAACGCATGGCTTCCGGATTTGGATACCGCATTCATCCCATTTATCGTGTGGCGCGCATGCATACAGGATTGGATTTCACAGCGCCGATTGGAACAGAAATCTATGCCACAGGAGATGGTGTAGTGAAAAGTCCTGATGGTGGAAGTGGATACGGATTGCATATTGTCATTGATCATGGCTTTGGATACCAAACACTTTATGCACATATGAGTCGAATGGCAGTGCGTCCTGGAACCAAGGTGAAAAGGGGTCAAATCATAGGCTACGTGGGCAATACAGGGGTTTCATCGGGTCCCCATTTGCACTATGAAGTTATCAAGAATGGTCAAAAAGTGAATCCAGCTTATTATTTTTACAATGATTTGTCGCCCGATCAATACGCAGCTTTGCTGGAGAGGGCTTCACAATCAGGACAATCATTTGACTAATGCTGAACAGACACACAACCATAGAAAAAATTTATTTCTCCATCGGCGAGGTGGCAGAAATGTTTCAAGTCAACGCATCATTGTTGCGCTTTTGGGAAAAGGAATTTCCTCAATTGCAACCCAGAAAAAATACCCGTGGCAATCGCATGTACTCCAAAAAAGACATGGAGTTGTTTACACAAATTCACCATTTGGTTCGCGAGAAAGGCTATACATTGGAGGGAGCCAAAAAGGTTTTGAAATCCAAAGAAAATGCGGCCAGCAAACAAGTGGTAGTAGAGCGTTTGCAATTGATTCGTAAAAAACTAGAAGACCTCAACGTCACGGTTCAAGGAGCATGAATGCTCGCGTCCTCAAGTCCACAGGTCATTGGTATGATGTCATCGGAGACGATGGTCAATTTTACAAATGCAGGGTCAGGGGTAAATTAAGAATCAAGGGACTTCAAACTACCAACCCTGTAGCGGCTGGAGATTTTGTGGTTATTGCTCCTTCAGAAACAGACGAGGAAGGTGTGGCGAGCATCAACGAGATTCTTCCTCGAAAAAACTACATCATCCGCAAATCGGTCAACCTCTCCAAAGAGGCGCAGATTGTTGCTGCCAATATCGATATAGCTTTCTTGGTGGTGACCATTTCCAAACCTGCTACCACCAAAGGTTTTGTCGATCGCTTCTTGGTTAGTGCTGAAGCATACGATATTCCTGTTGTCTTATTGTTCCACAAAATGGACCAGTACAATGAACAAGAATTGGACGAGGTGGCGGATTGGATAGGCTTGTATGAAGACGCTGGATACACCACATTGATGACTTCTCTTGAAACGAAGATGGGGATGGATGAATTGACGGAAATGATGAAGGACAAAGTAGTTCTATTTTCCGGCAATAGCGGCGTAGGCAAATCGTCATTGATTCAATATTTTGTTCCCACTCGTGAGCTTCGAATTGGCGATATTTCAGATTGGAGTGAAAAAGGCCAACATACCACCACATTTGCTGAAGTCTTTCCTACCAAGGAAGGGGGATGGATTATTGATACACCAGGCATCAAAGGATTTGGATTGGTGGACCTAAGCGCTGAAGATATTCCTTTGTACTTTAAGGAAATGTTTGCGTTGCTACCTGAATGTAAATTCAATACTTGCAAGCATTTGGAAGAACCCGGTTGTGCAGTGAAGGCTGCATTGGCTGATGGTAGGATAGCGGAAAGCAGGTACCATAGTTATCTGTCCATGTTGGACGATGAAAAGGGAAAATCACCTTACCGATGAATACGTATCAATTTGTTTTTTGGGGAACGGAACATGCGATCATCATTTTTTTGACGGTCTTGCTCCCAATTGTTTCTGTACGATGGGCCAGAACAAGGACACAAAAAGAAAGGGATGTCTTGGGGAAAATATTGGGAGCCATGTTGGTGCTCAATTGGTTTACCTATCAAGGTTATCGTTTGTACTCGGAATTTTGGTCAGTCCAATATGACCTACCCATGGAGTTTTGCAACTGGGCCGTTTTTTTAACGGCTT
>CAMCTV010000149.1 GCA_945878635.1 Chryseobacterium gleum
ATGAAATCAATGTCCCCCTCTGTTGCTCTGGCCCATTGTATATTGAAATCATCCCAAGCTTTAAGATCACCTGTTTTGTAAAACAAAATGAGCTTGCGCAATGCAACTGCTTGTTTATCATTTTCTGCCACCTTCTCCGCTTTTTCCAACCAATAAACCACTTGGTCTAAAGCTTTGCCATATTTGCCTCCAACCTTGTAGACTTCTTCTTGAATTTTACCATTTACTTTGATTAAATCTGCGTTGATCCCATAGGACAATGGTGTTCTATCATCGGGCTTGATTTTGCTTTCATAGAATGCAATGGCCTCCGCTGTGGTAATGCCTTTGCCATAAAAGTTGACTGCTGAGTTTTCTACCAAACCTTTGCTGGCATCTTTCTCCACTTTGCGTGGTGCAATGGTTGGATCAAAGATTACTTTTTTGACATTGTCTTTGCATACAACTTTGGTTTCATTTAATAGTTTTTCAAAGTATTCTTTTGAAAATTGAGGTTGGTGCTTGAGATTCGAGTAATGATGGTGAATGCCGTTGCTCATCCACAGTTGTTTGAGATAGGTTTCAAATGCTAACCACTCAGCAGTTTTCTTTTCTCCCTGGTATTGGGTATAAATTTTCTCGCAAACATTTCTTATGTCCAAATTGTATGGGCCATTTTGCGCCCACATGATGTCACGACCCGCAAGACCTGCTTGGGTCAAATAGTAAACAAGGGCCTTTTGTTTGGTTGTCAACAATTCAAAGCAGGGAATACGGTATCTCAAGATTCGAATATCTGCAAACCGGTCTGCCTCATAGACAAATCCTTCATCGCTGTCCTTGCAAGCTGTGCGTGCCCGTTCTTGAGCGAATCCAGTAGTCAGGGCAAAAGACAAAATGGACAGAAGAATAATTTTTTTCATAAAAGTGAATTAATAATGAAAGCAAATTAAAGAGGTAAGCCAATCTGAAAACCAGGGGTTTTCAAATAAATCAGCGACTTATCAACATTGTTGTGGCGGAAATGTTTTATCTTCGCTTTCATGTTAACGTTAACTACTGCAGGTGTGAAAATTGATGTCTTGGCCAAGTATGAGCCTGGTATTTCAAGTCCAGTGCTGAACAGTTTCGTTTTTTCCTATGAAATAAGCATCACCAACACCAATGATTTTCCTGTTCAATTGACGCGTCGGTTTTGGGATATTTTTGATTCTTCTGGACATTGTAGAGAGGTGGAAGGTGCAGGTGTGGTAGGGGAGCAGCCATTTATTGCGGCCAATGAAACGTTTGTATATAGCTCAGCTTGTGATTTACGCAGCCCACGGGGTCGAATGACCGGATATTACACCATGCAGCATGGTATAACCAAAGAATTGTTCATTGCAAAAGTTCCAGATTTTCATTTGGAAGTGCCCTTTGTAATGAATTGATGAAAATCTAATCTGAATTTAATCAAAAAAAAAATCCGCTCGAGAGCGGATTTTCAATGTTACGGGTAAAGAATTATCATCTTGAAGCACGCTCTTCAGCAATTTTCACATTGATACGGCGACCTTTCAATTCGCTTTGATCCAATGCTGAGATGGCAGAATGAGCAGCGTCGTCGCTATCCATTTCTACAAAACCAAATCCACGTGAACGACCAGTGTCACGATCTTTGATGATGCGTGCGCTAGTTACATTACCGAAAGCTTGAAAAGCACTTTCTAACTCTTCTCTAGTAAGGCTGAAGGGTAAGCCTGAAACAAAAATGTTCATGTAATAAAAATTAAAAAATTAAAACCTACTTGTGCAGGGATAAACAAATATAAACGAAATACTTATCATGTCAAGTTTTTTCGATGTAAAATGATTTGGAATACAAGATTAAATCATTGCATTTTTGCAAAATGAATCAATTGGAGATAGAGAATTATTGGGACAAAGGCTTGTCCTATGCTGATTTTAGGGCTTTGATGCATGATTTACATGCCAAGGAAATGGTTACGGGTACCAATCAGTCCGCGGATTTATTGGCGTATAGTATCTTGAATGAGCAGCGCATGAATAGGATTGATAAGCATGGAGCCATCCCAGATGTTGCGCCAGCCACGATAAGCAAAAGGATTCTTGTAATAACTGAAGGATGGTGCGGGGATAGCGCTCAGATATTGCCTTACATGCATAAGTGGGCGGTGGCCAAAGGTCACGATATGCGCATTGTATTGCGGGATGAAAATTTGGATCTGATGGATCAATTCCTTACCAATGGTGCTCGAGCAGTTCCCATGTTTTTATTTATCAATCGGGAAGGAGTTGTTGAGGAGCAGTGGGGTGCTAGACCCAAAGTCTTACAGGATGCGGTTACACAGTGGAAGTCAGAGGGATTGACCAAAGAAACTTTTATTACCATGATTCACAAATGGTATGCAGATGATAAAGGTGTAACTTGCGTAGAAGAATGGGAGCGCCTCTCATCTGCCAACTGATGCGCCTTATATTTGTAACATGTACCCAACACTTTATCATGCCCTTTTAGATCTTTTAGGACTGGATTTGCCATTCCTCAAGTTGGTCAATAGTTTCGGTTTTTTTGTTGCCCTTGCTTTTATCACGGCAAGTGTATTGCTCAAGATGGAAATGAAGCGGATGGAGCAAAAGGGAGTCTTTCCCGCGCAAAAAGTAAAGCAGATATTAGGTGCAGGACCTCAATGGAGTGAGATTATTACCAATGCTGTTCTGGGTTTCTTTTTGGGCTGGAAAATGATTTTTCTTTTTGTCAATAGCAATGAAATATTTGCGCACGGCATGGCTCAAAAGGCATTGATGTCAGGTGATGGCTATCCATTGTTGGGTATTTTGCTGGCTTTGATTTTGGGAGGTTGGAAGTATTGGGAGGATAAGAAAGCCCAATTGCCCCAACCCAAGGAACAGATTGTAGAAGAGCCAGCGCATCTTTTGGTTGGATCCATCACTTTTGTTGCAGCGATAGCAGGGATGTCAGGAGCTAAGTTGTTTCATCTTTTGGAAAATCCCAATGAATTGGTTGTCTTCTTTAGCAACCCATCATTGGAGAATTTTACGAGTGGGTTAACCATTTACGGAGGAATAATTGTCGGTTCTATTGTTGTATTGATTTATGCTAAGAAAAAGAATTTGCCGCTTTTGCATTTGTCGGATGCAGCAGCGCCAGGGATGATTTTGGCCTACGGAATAGGTAGGATGGGATGCCAAACCAGTGGGGATGGAGATTGGGGTATAGATAATCCTGCGCCTATGCCCAATTGGATGCAGTTTTTACCGGATTGGATATGGTCGTATGATTATCCCAACAATGTTTTGGGAATGGGCGTCCCCATAGAGCAAGGGGAGATTTTTCCAGGTTACGGAACCCACCTTGAAATCCCTGTTTTTCCCACTCCTTTGTATGAGACTATTCTGGCTACTTTGATTTTTTTCATCTTGTGGTCATTGCGCAAGCGCATCCAAATTCCAGGAGTCATTTTCGCACTTTATCTGGTTTTGAATGGCATTGAGCGTTTTTTTATCGAGCAAATCCGTGTGAATAATTTTGTTGAATACCTGGGCATGAAATGGACCCAAGCCATGGTCATAGCATTGGTAATGGTAGTTGGTGGATCGATAGCCATAGTTGTATTAAAAAAATACCATGAGCGCAGCAGGACCTAAAGTGGCATTTCATACATTGGGATGTAAATTGAATTTTGCGGAGACCAGTGAGATTTCTAAGATTTTAGCTGAGGCTGGTTATGCAAAAGTTGAGATGAATGAACATCCCGATGTTTTGGTCATCAACACTTGCAGCGTTACAGATCAGGCAGATCAGAAGTGCAGAAATATTGTACGACGTGCCATTAAGATTAATCCAGAAGTGTTTGTGGCTGTAGTAGGCTGCTATGCCCAATTGAAGCCCCAGGAGATAGCCCAAATTGAAGGTGTGAGTGTTGTATTGGGAGCCAACGAAAAATTCAATATTCTACAGCATATTCAGAAGAGTTCTGAGGAGCGGCAGAAGATTGTAGTAGGGCATATCAAAGAGGTGAA
>CAMCTV010000150.1 GCA_945878635.1 Chryseobacterium gleum
GCCTGGTGGCCCAACATGCTGGCCAGTGCATACATGCCCGACGACTCCATTTCAATATTGGTTATCCGCATCCCATCCCATTCAAATCTCTGCATGTGCGTCCAATCCTCGTTCTTGGAATGCAAACGAACCGACCTACCCTGAGGTCCGTAAAAACCGTTGGCAGTGTAAGTAATGCCCTGAATATCAAAAATGGGATATCGCTGCAACAATTCTTCACTCGATTGCGCAACGTAAGTGGTATCAAATGTCAATACCCTTTCTTTCAACGCCGTCAGCAGCTCCTTTTCTTTGGCCTCCATCTCTGCTTCATAGCTCAACGGAACGCCATCGTGCGCAAAGGAAAATCGTGCAGCAACAATGGTATGTATCGGAATTTCAGGAAGTATGGTGCCCGAGGTTCCCAAACGCAAAAAGCGCAGGGTGCGCAATTTTTCTCTAATCTGTCGGGTATTGGGATCCACATTTACCGCGCCATCCAATTCATTGATCAGAATATCAATATTGTCTACGCCTATCCCCGAGGAAACCACCGTAAGCGGTTTTCCTTTCAGTAAACCTGTATGCAAGACATATTCCCTGCGGTGCAGTTGTACTTGAATACAATCAAAATAACATGAAATCTTGGGCACACGTTCAGGATCACCGACAATCCAAATGTCATCGGCTATCTGATCTCCAGTCACCGCCAAGTGATAAACGGAACTGTCGGAATTGAGTATTAAATGGGTATTCGGAATGACTTCCGATGCAGAACGAAGTCTACTCGCCTTCATTAGCTGTTCAACATCACTGGCATCACCAACATCAAGATGTCCTCACTCTCATCTACCAACTCCAACGGACGCATGATACCCGCACGATTGGGTGCACTCATTTCCATGGTAACATTGTCACAATCCAAGTTGCTCAACATCTCGGCCAAGAAACGGCTGTTGAAACCAATCTCCATGTCATCGCCCACGTAGGTGCAGGTCAAACGCTCATTGGCCTCATTGCTGTAATCCAAATCCTCTGCGGAAATATGCAACTCGCTTCCTCCCATTTTTAAACGAACCTGGTGTGTAGTCTTATTGGCAAAGATGCTCACACGACGGATGGACTGCAATAAGTCAGCACGATCGATGGTCAACTTAAAAGGATTCTCTTTTGGAATAACCGCTTCATAATTGGGGTACTTGCCCTCAATCAAACGGCACATCAAGGATACATTATCAAAAGTAAATTGCGCATTGTTGTCTGAATAATCAACGCTAACATCAGATTTCACACTGCCCAAAATACCCTTCATCAAATTCAAAGGTTTTCTAGGAACGATAAAAGTAGCTGCATCCCCACCCGAATCGGTACGGGTATAACGAACCAACTTGTGCGCATCAGTAGCTACAAAACGCGTTTCGTTATCATGCACTTCAAAATAAACACCGCTCATCACAGGGCGCATGTCATCGTTACCGGCCGCAAATAAGGTTTTGCTGATGGCGCGTGACATCACATCACCAGGAACTTTGAACGACTTGTCGCTGTCCATGGCTGGTGCCTTAGGGAAATCATCACCATTGACACCGGTCAATTTGTACTTACCGAAATCAGAAGAGATCTCGATACCATACGTTTTAGAATCGATGGTAAAATTCAAAGGATGTTCTGGAATCGACTTAAGAATATCCATCAACAGTTTGGCAGGAACACACAATACACCTTCACCTTTGGTATCGATACCATCCAAGGTTACGGTAATAGCGGTTTCCAAATCGGATGCACTAACCGTCAATGTTTGTGGACGAATTTCAAAAAGAAAGTTATCCAAAATGGGCAAAGAGTTGTTGCTGTTTAATACACCACCCAACAATTGCAAAGACTTGTGCAGGATCGAACTGTTAACTATAATATTCATGTCGTTTGTATTCTAGATTGGAGCAAATATAAGATGGGATAAAAGTAAACCCTCAAACCAAAGGATAGTTTATCAACAATCAAAGATGGAATGGCTCAACGTGGGTATGCACGGCGTAAACCTGCGTCGCATTGCTCTTGATGGCATCATTGACCTCATGCGCTAAGGCATGTCCTTCCTCTACAGTCAGATTTCCATCCACTTGAATGGTGATATCTACAAACCACTCAAATCCAGTCTTGCGCACAAAACAAGATTCCACTTTGCGAACCCCATGCACCATTTTGGCACATTCCACAACAGCATTGACTTGCTCTTGGGGCAATGCCCTGTCCATGAGTTCTGACAAAGATTGAAAAAATATTTTACCCCCATTCCAAGCGATAAACACAGAGGCCAACATCGCAGCCCAATCATCAGCAGTTTCAAAACCTGGGCCTCCGATAAGGGCAATGACGATACCGACAAAAGCAGCCAAAGAAGTAAAGGCATCTGCCCTATGGTGCTGTGCTTCTGCTTGCACCGCTTGACTATCGATGTCCATGCCTGTGCGGTTCACTATTCTAAAGGCCAATTCTTTTCCGCCCACGATGGCAGCCAACACCAACAAGGTCCACCATTCGGGTGATTCGTGTGGCGTTTGAACATAATGAATGCTTTGGTACAAAATCAATGCAGCCGCAGCAAAGAGCATGATGCTCACCACACCAGCTGCCATGGGTTCAGCTTTGCCATGTCCGTAGGGATGATCTTCATCGGGCGGCTTAGCCGCAGTGCGCAAACCAATCCATACCAAAATAGACGAGAGCACATCGCTTCCACTTTCAATGGCATCGGCTACCAGGGCATAGCTATGGCCCAATAATCCTGTAACCAGTTTTAGTACAGCTAAAAAAAGATTGAGCGCAATGCCTTTTTTTACAGCTTGAATCCCTTCAAAAGCGGGATGTGCTGAATCAATGCTCTTCTGACTCATGCGAATCTTCACTACCCTCTTCCGCTCCTGCCGGTGGCGTTTGATACAACTCTGGGTGACTCAATTTCCCGCCTTCATGCGCGGCAATGGACATGGTCACCAAAACCCCCATCAAACCGATCATAGCGATGAATGGAAAAGCTTTGATTTGGATTTGTTTTTTTCTTTCGATAAAAAATACGACGATGGCCAACACTGCAACACCCAGGGCGCTGAAGTGTGCTACTTCGGCCAGTTCTTCATGCTCATGAATGGCCTTGTGGCTCATGCCCCATTGTTCCATCACTTCTTCGGCTTCCTCGCCGGTGGCCATTGCCGCAAAGCTCAACAGCCCCATCACTACCATGATGACCATCGCTAAGTTTTTAAGAATTGCAGTGGGTTTAAAAAAATTCACTACCCAAAGGATCAATGCAAACAATGCCATGAACATGGGCATGTGATTGAAAAGAAAATGCAGTTGTACGCCGTTCATTGGGCGAAGATAAGGGAAAAGAAGGGATGAAGAAATGAGGGGATGAAGGGATGTGGTGATGACTGTTAATGCCTGATTTAGCTTGACCGTTTTTTCAAAGCCCCATAGGGGCGGAATATTAATAGGATGGAACATCAATCATTGCCGGCCCGCGCCAGGGATGGGAGCGGCATCCTTTTGGGGAATGGAGCAAAGCGGAATGAACCAAAAGATACAGCGGACAGCCCGGTGCCCGGTGGCTCAGCCACCGGGCAGGCGCCATGATCAAAGGGATGAAGGAAAGAGGGAATGAGGGAATGAGGTGAAAGCACGGTATGTTAATGCCTGATATTGAACATCAATGAGCCGGTTCGGGACGTATCCATTTGATTTCTCGTTTCATTCTTTGGTCAAGCAAAAAATGAAGAAATTTTATTGGTAAACAATACAATTTTTATCGTCTCTAAAATTATTATGCCGCTCCTACGGAGCTGGATTCTAGACACGATTTTTCATTCCTATTAAAATTCCGCTCCTACGGAGCTGGATGCATATAAAAACGCTTAGGAAATTAAAATCCCTCTTCCCGATGTTTCGGGACCGCTGCGCGGCAGTAGGGGAAATATCAACCACATCCCTACTTCATCCCTTCATCCCCTCGATGAAC
>CAMCTV010000151.1 GCA_945878635.1 Chryseobacterium gleum
ATTTGTTTTGCCTTGGGTTTATATTTTTGGAATATTGATGTTGCCATTTGATACACCCAAATGGTTGGTTTTGATATTGGCTTTTGTCACCGGTTATTTCATGGACCTTTTTACGGGACCCATGGGCATGCACATGACAGCTTGTGTGGTATTGGGATGGTTGCAACCCATGGTTCAACGCCTCATGTCTCCTCGGGAGGGCTACGACGCCATTCAAGAACCCACTATTCAAAAAATGGGATTGAGCTGGTATTTGACTTATGCTGGAATCTTGACTTTTTGTCATCACTTTATTTTGTTCTACGCAGAGACTTTGCGCATTACACCATTCTGGTATCAAATCGGGCATATTATCTGCAGTGCCATTGGAACCTTGATGCTTCTTGTAGTGGGTCAATATTTGATTTTTAATAAGAAGGTTAAAAATTAATGGAGGGCAGAAGATATACGTTGATTGTCATTGTGATGACCATCGCAGTAATTTATCTGCTAAGGATTTTTGGTTTACAGGTTGTTTCGCAATATTGGAAAGACAGAGGAACTGCCTTGACCGAGAAGGAAGTGGTGGTTTATCCTTCAAGGGGTGTTATTTACGATAGAAACTTAAAAGTATTGGTGACCAGTCAAACCGTTTACGATTTGATGGTTTTGCCCAAAGATGTGTTGCCTTTTGATACAACTACCTTTTGCAACATCACTTCATTAACGATTGAAGAATTGCGCAGCATTCTCAAAAAAGCGGTCACGTATCCCAATGTTCGGTACAAGCCTTCCGCTGTGATCAAGCAAATGAAACCGGAGGAATATGCCCCCATTGCCGGCGAGTTGTATCGCTTCAAAGGTTTTTACGCTCAGGCCAGAACGCTCCGTGTATATCCTGAAAAAGCAGGGGCTTTGCTTTTGGGTGATGTGGGTGAGGTGACCAAGTCATTGATGGAAAAATTTCCCGAATACAAGAAAGGAGATTACATCGGATTGAGTGGCATTGAGAAATCTTATGAAAATGAATTGCGCGGTCAACGCGGGATCAAATATGTCTTTCGTGACAACCTGGGTGTAGAGCGTCAAGTTGCCAATGGCAGCTTGGATGTAAAAGCCATTGAAGGAACCCACGTCGTTTCATCCATTGACATTGACTTGCAAAAGTATGGTGAGAAATTGATGCAGAACAAGCGGGGCTGCATTGTCGCCATTGAACCCAAGACAGGGGAGATATTGGCTTTGGTCTCGTCGCCCACATTTGACCCCAACTTATTGTTAGGCCGTGCAAGAGGAACCAATTTCTTGGCCTTGAGCAGGGACAAGCAAAAGCCGTTGTTCAATAGAGCAACCCAAGCGCAGTATCGTCCTGGATCCATTTTCAAGATTGCACAATCGCTTACGGCATTGCAATTGGGTGCTATTACCAAGGAAACGCGCATCCCTTGTAACAGGGCATTGATTGGCTGTCACGGAAGCCACAGCATGGATGATTTAGAAATGGCCATTGTCCATTCTTGTAATCCTTATTTCAGAGGAGTGATGCAACGCGTGGTGGAAGGTGGCCGAAATCCAAAGAATCGTTTCAAAGACGCGCAGATTGGTTTGGGCATGTGGCGAACACAAATTATGAAGTTTGGTTTTGGAACCAATTTGAGTACGGATATTCCAGGGGTAAAGAAGGGATTGGTGCCAAGTCCAGAGTACTATGACCGTGCTTATGGACAAGAGTCGTGGAATTTTAGCACCATATATTCCATCAGTATTGGAGAGGGGGAAATGTTGGTAACGCCCATTCAAATGTGTAACCTGGCTTGTGTTGTCGCCAATAGAGGTTATTACTACAGCCCACATACAGTGAAAAAAGTGGGATTGAATGGTGCGCCTCGTCCAGAGTTTGCGCAGCGAAATGATGTTGGTATTAATCAGGAATATTTTGATGTGGTGATTTCAGCCATGGAGAAAGTAGTTGGACCCGGTGGAACAGCCAATGGAGCCAAGTTGCAGGATATTGTCATTTGTGGCAAAACAGGTACTGTTCAAAACGAACCGCGAAAAGACCATAGCGTATTCGTCTGCTTTGCCCCCAAGGAAAATCCCAAAATTGCGCTAGCGGTATATGTAGAGAATTGTGGATTTGGTGGTACATGGGCTGCTCCCATTGCTTCATTGATGATTGAGCAGTATTTGAACGATGCCATCAAAAATGCGGAAAGAGAAAAGCATATTTTGGAACAAAATTTCTTGAATCAATGAGCAGGAGCAGAAACAATAGTGCAGTAGGTCCCATTGATTGGCCCATCATTGGAGTCTGGATTTTCTTTGTCATTTTTGGTTGGATGACCATTTATTCCGCTGCCTATGACGCTTCCCATCCCATGCCTTTCGATTTTGCCAAAGAGTACGGAAAACAAATGATGTGGATTGCGATTTCTGTTTTGCTGGCTATATTAACGCTGTACATTGAAGGGGACTTCTTTGCCAAGTTTGCTTGGGTGATTTATGGTTTCTTTCTGATGCTCTTGGTGCTGGTTTTGATTATTGGTAAAGAAGTCAACGGCGCCAAGGCCTGGTTTGGGATAGGTTCGTTTGGTATTCAACCTTCAGAGTTTTCAAAAATTGGGGTCGGTTTGGTATTGGCCAAGTACATAGCCTCCATCGGTGGTGGTCAATTGAAGAACATGCAAAGCAGGATGGTTTCTGCTGCCATCATAGGTATGCCGGCAGGATTGATTTTGTTGCAGCCGGATGTGGGGTCCTTGCTCACTTTTGTAGCCTTTGTGTTTGTGATGTACCGTGAAGGCTTGTCAGGCAATGTATTGATTGTTGGTTTTGCCGCCATTTTATTTGGGGTTTTATCCATTGTCACCGGGGCAGGAACAGCGGATATTCCTTTTTGGGGCGAACAAAGTGGGGTGTGGATGTTGATCATCGTGCTGGTTATTCTGGCTTTGTTGGTTTTGGTTTATACCCGGAATTTTATCCCACCTCGAAACCGTCGCAAGATGTATTTGATTGTGATCATTGGAACCATTGCTGCATCTTCTTTCAGTTACTCAGTGTCCTACATTGTAGACAATATCTTGGAGAAACACCACAAAGAGCGGATCTATGTGATGTTGTCTTTGCCTGTTGAAAGAAAGGATGCGGATTACAATGCGGAGATGGCCAAGATCACAGTTGGCATGGGCGGTGTCATGGGCAAAGGTTGGTTGGATGGCCCCATGACGCAAAACAATTATGTCCCTGAACAATGGACGGATTTTATTTTCAGCGCAGTGGCTGAAGAATGGGGATTTCTAGGCAGTTTGATTCTTATTGGGGCCTATGTATTTTTGATTATCCGTTTGATGTTTATAGCTGATCGTCAGCGCTCTGTATTTTCTAGGGTTTACGGCTATTGCGTGGCATGTATTTTTTTCATGCACTTTCTGATCAATATCGGCATGGTCATCGGTTTGGCGCCCATTATTGGTATTCCTTTGCCATTCTTTAGTTACGGTGGCTCTTCATTGATGGCCTTTACATTGCTCCTTTTTATCATGGTGCGCCTGGACTCTGAGCGCTGGAGCGTGTTGAAATAAAAGTCAACGAAACTTCTCTTTGATCTCGCGCATGAATTGCGAAGCAAAGACAAACTCATTCAACAGCGGATGATTGGATTTTAGAATGCTGTGACGATCTCCAGACCATACAAACTCACCCTTACTCATGAATTGGATGGTGTCTGCAATTTCTATCACAGAGTTCATGTCATGGCTGATGACGATGGTGGTCATGTTGTAGCTATCGGTGATCTCCCGAACCAATCCATCAATTTTAATGCTGGTCAATGGGTCAAGACCTGAGTTAGGCTCATCTACAAAGAGGTACTTGGGGTTCAAAGCAATGGCCCTTGCCAATCCTGTTCGCTTTTTCATTCCGCCTGAAAGCTCACTTGGAAAAAGACTACTCTTCCCTGCTAACCCCACCTGCTCCAGTATCTCATCCG
>CAMCTV010000152.1 GCA_945878635.1 Chryseobacterium gleum
CAGAAGTATAGTCGCATGGGTATTAGAGCGTGGATACAAGCGGATATTACCGATCCCCAATCTGATGCATTACAAGCGCAATTGGTGGCCCAAGTGCAGAGCAATGCCCCCGACTACCAGTACTATTGGAAAACTGCTCAAGGCAAATATTATGCGGACACCCTTACCATAGATAACCTTGAAGGAAGTGAATTTACCTTTCTTTTGATGGCCATTGAAAAGCAATCAGGTCTGAAAGATTCCGTACAAGTTAAGTTGTATAAAAACACAAATCAAATATGGGAATACAGCTACCAATACACTGATTTTCCTGCACAAAATATGGTAGGCAGTTATGAAGTGGCTTTAAAAGATTTTGATCAATTGTTGAATGGACAAAATGCGCTATATGATTTGCTGCCCTATCAATTGGGGATAGAAAACGTATTGGAAAGACACCCTGAAATTGTGGCCTGGTTAAACATGTTGGACATCAATGTCATCATCATTATTGTTATGATGATTTTCATTGGAATTATCAATATGACATCTGCTCTTCTGATCATCATATTAGAGAAGCAAAATATGATTGGCACGCTGAAAGCATTGGGGATGCCTAACAAAATGTTGGTCCGCATTTTCTTCAGACACGCTTTGTATTTAATTACAAAAGGAGTGATTTTAGGAAATGCAATAGGTTTGGGGTTGATGGCTGTTCAAAAACATTTTAAATGGATAAAATTGGATCCTGAGCAATATTACGTATCAGCTGTTCCAATTGATTTTGATTGGGTCAGCATAGGATTATTGAATATTTTTGTTGTCTTGGTGTGTGCCTTGGCCATGTTTATACCCGCTTTTTATGTCAACCGCATATCTCCAATCAAAGCCATTAGATTTAGTTAATTATTGAAATGAAAATTTACAACAACATATTGGAAACCATTGGACATACACCCATGGTTAGGATCAATCAAATTACCAAGGACATTCCTGCCACAGTTTTGGCCAAGGTTGAGACTTTTAATCCAGGAAACAGTATCAAGGACAGAATGGCTTTGAAAATGATTGAAGTGGCTGAGCGAGAAGGGAAATTGAAACCTGGTGCTACCATCATTGAAGGAACATCAGGAAATACGGGGATGGGACTGGCCATTGCCGCTATCATGAAAGGTTACAAGTGCATCTTTACCACGACAGACAAGCAAAGCAAGGAGAAAGTGGACGCATTAAAAGCTTTCGGTGCAGAGGTCATTGTTTGCCCTACTGATGTAGACCCTGAAGATCCAAGATCGTACTACAGCGTATCATCCAGATTGGAAAAAGAAGTTCCCAATTCTTGGAAGCCCAATCAATATGACAATCCCGCCAATGCCATTGCGCACTATGAGTCCACCGGCCCAGAAATTTGGGCGCAAACGGAAGGAAAGATTACGCACTTGATTGTTGGTGTAGGAACCGGCGGGACGATTTCCGGAACTGGACGTTATCTTAAAGAACAAAATCCCAATATTCAAATTTTGGGCATTGACACCTATGGTTCTGTTTTCAAAAAATACAAAGAGACCGGAATCTTTGACAAAAATGAAATTTACTCCTACGTCACTGAAGGAATTGGAGAAGACTTTCTACCCGAAAATGTTGACTTTAATGTCATAGATCATTTTGAAAAAGTTACCGATGAAGATGCTGCAAAAATGACAAGACGCATTCCCAGAGAAGAAGGAATCTTTGCCGGAAACTCAGCAGGATCAGCTATGGCCGGGCTTATTCAAATGAAAGATAGATTCAAAGAAGGGGATGTGGTAGTGGTCATATTCCACGACCACGGCACGCGTTACTTGGGTAAAATGTTCAACGATGATTGGATGAAAATGAAAGGTTGGCTCTAATCAACCCTTTAATTTCTCACCATTCTTGTAATACGTTCGCTTCAATTCTTTTCCGCTTTTATCGTCATAGCGAATTTCTTTTCCGTGCTTTTTCCCATCCTTGTAATGAGATACCTCTATTAATTTTCCTTTTTCTCCAAACTGTTTTAGCTCCCCATGCAACTGACCGTCTTTGTATGTGCATGTGCGCAAAGTTGCACCATAAGGATAACGGTAAATCCAACTTCCATCGGGCTTACCGTCCTTGAAATTGCCTTCACTAATGGGTTTACCTGCCGGATTGTACATCACATTCAAACCGTGTAGCTCTCCCAACAAATTGTAAGACTCTGTTTTCTCTGGGATTCCTTTTTCGTTCCAATAAGTCCACGTTCCTGATTTGACATTATCTGTCCAGTGACCCTTGTATTTTGTATACCCGTTGGCGTGATACCCTTCCCATTCCCCATTCATCTTCCCCTTCCTAAAACTTCCTTCATCCATCTTCTTACCATTATCATAATAGCTAACCCAATGTCCTTCTTCCAAATCATTTTGAAAATGTCCATCGTGCAAAACTTGACCATTCTCAAAGTAGGTTATCCAGTAACCATTTTTTTTATTGTCATCATAGCCACCCACGCGCCAAGCGCTACCATCTTTGTAATAGAATTTCCATTCACCTTCTCGATTGCCTTTCTCATACAAGCCGTCCTCAGACACTTTACCATTGGTATAATAGTAAGTCCATCTGCCATGTTGAACATCAGAAAGAAATGAGCCCTCCATCTCTTTCAATCCATTCTGATAAAACCATTTCCAATTTCCATGCTTTCCTCCCTGAAAATGTAGACCACTCAAAATGGTATCACCATCAGAATCCCATTGCATGATTTCGCCATCCAATACACCCTCCGAATAAACAATCATCTCTTTAGAATTCCCATTTACATAATTGGATTCCCAAACATCATTTTTTTGTCCTTTGAGATAACTTCCAGAGACCTTTACCGAACCGTTACTGAAATACTCAGCAAACGGTCCGTCTAGAAGACCTTCTTGGTATTGTTGCTTGATGACCACATGTCCATTCTCTTTGATTATTTCAACACCATTGCCATCGTGGACTCCGCATCTGCCATTTTCACAAATCTCCCAAACCTTGACATGCTCACCTTGATATTCTTCCTTCCTGGTCAATTGTCCCTTTTCATCAAAATTTTCCCATACTCCTATCCTTTGTCCTTTTTCAAACTGCCCTCTCTCAAGTAAGGCACCACTTTTCGAAAGCAAAGTGTGGGTGCTGTCTTGCTCACCCAAAGTGAAAAAAGCCTTGATCATGGGTTGACCAGAGTCGTAATACTTGATGCTACTTCCATGCAGTTTCCCCATGAAATACCATGACTCTTCACTCAATTTTCCATTCTCATAATATTTCCAAAGACTATCTTCCAATCCATTGAAGTAAGTTCCCTTCATGATCACAATTCCTTTTTCGTCGGTGGCCTCATAGGGCTGACGGGACTGAGCAATCGAAAACAATGCGCTTCCGCATAAAAACAAAATCAAAAAATTCATTTTCATATTGGCTAATTTAACGTCAACCGAGTGCAAAATATTGGACAAGTCCAAAACCTTTGAACAAGGAAATATGCAAGAAGTTTTGGGTTATCTTGCACCATGCAAAAATTTTTTTATAAAAACACCGTCTTTTTCGTTGCAGCGGCTGCTGTGTGGGTGTCATGCGGATTCTATTTGATGCAGCATTCTCCTATCAAAGGAGGACTCAATGAAGAAGGTTACGGAATCAATCCAAGCAGCAGAAAATATTTTGAGTTCATGCGCAACCATGATCCAGAAACGGGTGAAATTCCTGACAACTGGAAACAACTTCAGCAGGAATTCGCTGACCGTATGCCTAAGCGAGGAGACCGTGAACTAACTTGGGAACACAGAGGTCCACATAACATCGGGGGAAGAACCAGAGCATTGGCCATTGATGTATTAAATGACAATCATATTATCGCAGGTGGCGTCACCAGCGGAGTATGGTCAAGCAATAACGGAGGAAGCTCATGGACACAT
>CAMCTV010000153.1 GCA_945878635.1 Chryseobacterium gleum
AATATCGCAAAGCTAATGAGAAATCGATTGGGGATTTATTTTCATGTTCCTTTTTGCAAGCAGGCATGTACCTATTGTGACTTTCACTTCTCTACCCAAACCAAACTTCTGGAGAAGATGGCGACGGCTCAGAAATCTGAGCTCATTTACCATGCAAGACAGTATGTTGAATCACAAGTCGAGACCATTTATTTGGGAGGTGGGACGCCAAGCTTATTGGATGTCCATTTCATTGAACAATGGATGGATGCGATCCATCGGCATTATAGTCTAGCCGACTCGTGTGAAGTTACTGTGGAAATTAATCCTGACGATATCAATAGGGTTAAAATACAGCAGTGGAAAGACATTGGTGTCAATCGTTTCAGTGTTGGTATACAGTCTTTTAACGATGGTGTCTTGACCTGGATGAACCGAGCACACAGCCGCGACCAATCCAAGCGAGGAGTGCAAATGCTTCAAGATGCAGGTTTTGAAAATATTTCTGTCGATTTAATCTATGGTCATGGAAAGTTATCTGAGTCTGAGTGGCTCAATGACGTCAATCAATTTCTTGCACTTCAGGTCCCACACATCAGCGCTTATGCTTTGACGGTGGAGCCCAAGACTTTGTTGCATCAACAGCTTCAAAAGGGAATGTACATCGGACAAGATGATGAACAAACCGTTCAAGAGTTTTTGCATCTTCATAACGAGTTGGGTAACATGGGATATAGGCATTATGAGGTTTCTAATTACGCACGTCCCGGCTATGAATCCAAACACAATCGATCTTATTGGGAGGGGCACCAATACCTGGGTATTGGACCCTCAGCACATTCATTTGATGGGAAAGATAGGAGATACAATCTGGCCAATAATCCGCAATACATCCAATTGGTGGATACTGAACAATGGGATAGATTGGTACAATGGGATAGGATGGATGAGAAGTCCACATGGAATGAAATGTGGCTCATCGGACTAAGAACCAAAAATGGTGTCGATCTTTCTTTGGCCAAGACCAACGCGTTGTATCATAAGTCAAATGAGGCGAGTATTCAAAAATGGATGGCTTCAGGGCATTTGTTAATTGAAGGAAATCAATTAACTTGCACGCCAATGGGGTGGATGGTTTTGGACCTTATACTCCTTGATTTTTTTTGTACCTGAATGCCTGATAAAGAAACAATTGTAGCTTGAGTGATTGATGAGTGACCAATCTGAAAAATATAATACAGCATCTTGGGATTTGGTTATTGCCAGCGAATCCAAATGGTGGAATATCCCTTTCAAAGAGATATGGCGCTACCGTGATTTGTTGTGGATATTGTTAAAGAGAGATTACAAAGCATCTTTTAGACAAACCATTCTGGGCCCGCTATGGTTTTTTATTCAACCTATTTTCACAACTTTAATGTACACGGTTGTTTTTAATCGTGTGGCAAAATTGGGAACCGATGGAATGCCCCCCATCTTGTTTTATTTGTCTGGTGTGATTTTGTGGAACTATTTCTCTACCAGCATCACTTCCACATCCAGTGCTTTTATTTCTAACGCCAGCATTTTTGGAAAAGTTTATTTTCCGCGTTTGATAATTCCCATTTCCATAGTACTCTCCAACATGATGAAGTTGATGGTTCAGTTTTCATTTTTTCTTGCGGTGTTTTTTTACTACTGGCAACAGAGCGGATTCAATATTCAACCTTCCTGGCACATCCTGTTGTTTCCCTTGTTGTTTGTGCTCATGGGGATATTGGGATTGGCCATTGGGATGTTGATTTCTACCTTTACTACCAAGTACCGAGATTTTCAATACCTCATCACATTTGGAATTCAATTGCTGATGTACGCCACTCCGATTGTGTATCCAAGTTCGATGGTAAAGGGCATATGGCATGATATATTGGTACTGAATCCCATGACGGGAATAGTGGAAGGATTCCGATATTCTTTCCTAGGAACGGGTTCTTTTCAATGGGGAATGATTGGGTATAGTTTTGTTTTTTCAATCCTATTATTGGCAATTTCTGTTGTATTGTTTAACAAAGTGGAAAAGAAATTCATGGATACCGTTTAGTCATGTCAGATATTGCCTTAAAAATAGAAGATGTCAGCAAGCTGTACCGATTGGGATTGGTGAGCACGGGGACCTTTATTCATGATTTTCAACGTTGGGTGCATCGCATTCAAGGGAAGGAAGATCCCTTTATGAAGGTGGGTCAAGTAAACGATAGGACAAAGAAAGCCGAAGGTGATTTTGTTTGGGCTTTAAAAGACATTGACTTTGAAGTAAAGAAGGGAGAGACTTTGGGGATTATTGGGCGCAATGGAGCGGGCAAATCAACTTTGCTCAAATTGTTGTCCAGGGTTACACAACCCACGACAGGAAGCATCAAGGTCAATGGTCGGATTGCATCTCTTTTAGAAGTTGGAACAGGCTTCCATCCAGAACTCACGGGAAGGGATAATATCTTTTTGAATGGTGCCATTTTGGGTATGCGACATGCTGAGATCAAACAGAAATTTGATGAGATTGTTGCCTTTAGTGGCGTTGAGCGGTACATTGATACTCCTGTAAAACGCTACAGCAGCGGGATGTATGTTCGTTTGGCTTTTGCTGTTGCCGCTCATTTGGAAAGTGAGATTTTAATTATTGATGAGGTGTTGGCTGTAGGAGATGCAGATTTTCAAAGAAAGTGTTTGGGAAAGATGGATCAAGTGGCCAAAGGGGAAGGAAGAACAGTGTTATTTGTTAGCCATAATATGGCTGCGGTAAAATCGTTGTGTTCCCAAGGATTGGTGATTGAACACGGTATGAAGGCATTTCAAGGTGACGTTTCCCAAGCTGTTTCCTACTATCTTAAAGGAGGAAGTGATGTTCAACATTATCGGGTCTTTGATTTTGTTAACCACCCTCATTTTACATTGAATAGCATCAACGTTCACCACAAAAATGAAGGTCGATCGGAAATATTGGATGAGAACAAGGACATTCACTTTACAGTGGAATGCGAGGTCAAATCTTTGGACATCAGCCACCTCACTTTTCACTTGTATGACGAAACCGGCGAGCCTGTTTTTTCATTTGCGTCATCGCAATTGCCCATGCAATTGGGGAAGAACAATTTAACATGTGTTTTTCCTGCATTGTTTTTACAGACCGGGACATTTTATGTTTCTCTTTATGTTGTAACAAAGGACAATAAATGTTTGATCGTAGAGAAAGATGTAATTTCTTTCTTGGTGTCCGATGGGGGACGTGATTTTGGGGCTTATATGGGACGGGAGCCCGGCGTAATTAGACCACAATTTAATTGGTACGTTCAGTGATGTTGGATTTTTCTACGCCCAGGGAAAAGCGCGTCTCAGTCATGCAGCCGTATATTTTTCCTTACTTGGGTTACCTTCAACTTATCGCTGCTTCAGGTGAATTTGTTTGTTATGATGATGTAAACTTCATCAAGCAGGGTTGGATCAATAGAAATAGAATATTGGTGAATGGTCAGCCATTTACTTTTACAATTCCTTGCAAGGGAATTAGCTCAAATGTTTTTATTCACGATGTAAAAGTGGATCATGAGAAGAAGGAGTACCAGTCTTTTTTAAAAACATTGGAATTGGCCTATCGCAAGTCACCCCAATTTGATAACGTTTTTCCATTGATTGAAGCATTGTGGCAGAAAAGATTTGCGTCGATTGCCGATCTGGCCAAAGCCTCATTGGAATTGTGTTGTGATTATTTGGAGATAACCACCCGGTTTCATGTTTCTTCAGAATCGTTTCCTGGCTTGACGGATTTGTATCGCGCAGACAGATTGATTCACATCGTAAAAGCATTGGATGCCAAGGCCTACTTGAATTTGTCTGGTGGCAAAGAGCTCTATGAAAAAGAGTATTTTGAGGACCGAGGGGTTGATCTTTGGTTTCATCAGATTTTGG
>CAMCTV010000154.1 GCA_945878635.1 Chryseobacterium gleum
AATGTCAATGACATTGCTTCTGCTTTCATCTATATTTTATTTTTTGTTGTTAGTTGATTGTCTGTTTGTGTGTCGTCCGTTAGCCTTGCCCATAACATTATACTATACGCAACTGATATAATACAAGTATAACCCATAACGATTGAAAATCAAATAGTGAGTGTTGCGTTTTAAATATTGCGCATTGCGTTTAATAGTCTAGTTTGTCCAGTGCGCCCTGCACCTCCAGTCGTAGCGGAAGTCTCCTAGTGTGATGCGGAACACGCCGCATGAAGAATAGCAGCGTCGAGATGTGTCTCAAGCGGGGTGCCCACTGACCCAACGGGGCAGTGGGCAGGCGCTATCATCATCATCCGTCTACCACTCCCATTCTTCTGGCTCCTCGATCTCTTGCGCATGGAGGACGCGCTCCTCAATGCCCTTTAAGTTTCCAAGGTATCGGTCAAGATCGAATCTTCTTTTCGTTACCTTCTCCATCCATTGTGTGGCCATGGTTTGAAGATTACTTAAATGAATGCGATGTCCTTCCAATAGTTTCGAAAACTCAGTGGCTACGTTTAGAGCAGCATTGAGATTTTCACCAATTTCGCTGACATACTTGTCCACCAAGTCATTCAATGTGAGTTGAAGTTTCTGCCGATCCGCCATGTTTTTCTTGATGATCTCTTTTTGAAAAATATCAAAGGATACCAACCGTATTTGCGCCCTGGATATGGGCATGGAAAGTAATCTCCATAACTTTTCTGCCATGTCCAAGAAATGCGTTTTGTGCAATGCGAATTGGTCAAACGCTTGTGCCCTCAGTCGCGTTAGACTGGTGTTGAGGTAGCTCTTGACAAAGGTTAATTTGGTCCGCTGCCCCATCATCATGCCATTGGAACATCGGTATCTATAGTATCCCAACTCAATGCGGAAGGAATGACCCTCGCGCAGGTAATTATTGACACGTATAAAAGGGTAGTATTCATCACGAAAATCACTGGCGATGCGGTTGAGAATGTTCGTTGACTCCTGGATGATTGGCATGGGGGAAGCATTGTCTCGTGCATTGAATAAATCGGCATTACCAGAAAAACGGTATCCATTGCGGTCAATGATGATTTTGCAATTTTCTGAAATGAGGTCCACGCTATAATCTGTTCCTTTTGGATTAAGTGTTTCTCTGTGGACTTGAGGGGTGATTCCAAACATCATTTCAAATAGTTGCACACCAAGATCAAAGGCATCCTCATGTTTAATGGTCAGAAATTCCGACCTAACAATGCTGATTCCTTCTCTGTCATTGTTATTGATGACAACCTTTTTGTGCGGGTAATAAGAAATGTTGTTTTTCTGGAATGGATCTTCAAAGCGGACCGGTCTTTCGCTAATTTCAAAAAAGTTTGAATTTTTTTTGAGGATGGAATGAAATTCCAAGGCACGTGTGTTCAATTGCATATGATTTGTTTTTATTGTTTTTAATTGTTTGAAAGGGGTAAATCCATGGCGTGCGGCACCGACATCCACAGAGAATAGTCCACATTGTAGAAATTGAAGTAATTCCCTGGGGCTTCTTTTTCGATGATATTGATTTTCGCAGTGCCCTTTGGCAATCCCGGAAAAATCAAAGTGTAGGTATACCGTTCACCTTTTCGTTTGAAATGGTGTTTCAATGGTGTTATGGGTATGCCAATGGCTTTGATAAGAACGTACTTTTCTGATGCTCCCACGGGTTGGATGTATGAATTTTTGTCCATTTGGATCCAGCCACCTTTGTAGTATCGTTCAGATGAGGTGTAGAGGAAATCAATCCGGGTAAACTCTTCCGTGGATTCAATGCTTTGGAGCTTTACCGATTGTGAAGGATTGTTCCGCTGAGGATTGTAGAATCGCTCAATGATTTTCTTCTTTTCTTTTGTAGATATTTCTACCGTTTTTTCAGTTTCAATTTCCATTTGAATAGATTTAGGAAACAAAGGAAAAAACTCACTCCGTATTATATATACGGAGTAAAAAAAATTGTCTATATTCGGAAAATGAAACAAGGCAAAAGTGCGTTCAGGCGTTACAAGGTCATTGATGGATTATTGCGAAATAGCCTTCGCCGTTATCCTACCATGGAGGATATTATTGAGGCTTGCTGGGAAAAGTTGGACTATCGTCCGTCCAAGGAAACCATTCAAAAGGATATTGCCTACATGAAGTGTCCATACCCTGATGGTTTTGATGCTCCCATTGAGTACATCAGGGCCGAGAGGGGTTATGTTTATACAGATGCGGGTTATTCTTTATCAGGAATGTCCATCCGTCCAGAGGACAGAGAAACCATCCATGAGGCCGTTGAAGTAATTCGGGCCATCGGAGGAACCAAAATCAGTGAGAAATTTGGTCACGCCATAGAACGACTTTTCAGCACCACCTTGGAGGAAGGACAGGGAGACAATCGACACCCCATCTTACAAACGATGCGTCCACCGCAATCCAGGGGATTTGAGCATTTTGATTTGTTCTACAATGCTTGTCGTGAGCAACAGCCGGTTTCGTTTATTCATTTTTCCTACAAAAAGCGGACTTTTAAATCAGTCATCATTCATCCTTTTTTGATCAAGGAGTTTGAAAATCGCTGGTATGTTATTGGATATTCTGAAACGCACGAAGAAGTGCGCACTTTTGGTTTAGATCGGATTTCGGAGCCATTGGCATTAAAGTCAAAATACATTAGAACCGATTTAGATGTCGTACAAGATTACTTGCAGCAGGTGTATGGTGTATTTCCCATTCCTGCGGCCACATTAGAGACCATTGAGATTTTAGTCAGTGAATTGGGAACGCATTATTTGCAGGCTTATCCATTGCACGAAACGCAGGTCATCACCAAACATTCTGGAGGAACATCTACCATTACTTATCGTTTGATACCATCCATTGAGCTCTGCCGATTTTTTTTATCGCAGGGCAGACATATTGAAATAATGCAACCCAAATGGTTAAGAAAATTCACCCAAGATCTCGTCAAATGAAGCAGGAGCAAAACCAATATTTAGCAGAAATTGATTCTGGATTTCTGAAAAAATCCAATCCATCTATCATGCGCATCATTTTATCTGAGCAACATACGCGAATTGATTTCGGTTATTCTGCTCCATGGATTTACGTGCGTGGTGGATGGATTAAAATTGCAGCTTATACTTATGTTCAAGTGAAGGGTAGTAAGAAGCGATATGGTTTGATAGAAGCCAAGAACATTCCATTGGCTCCGGAAAAATTTGAATTTGAGTCTCAAGAGGACTGGCGTGTTTTCAGTTTGTACTTTGAGCCCATTCCTATTCAGAATGCGGTTATTGATATCATCGAGGAAGAAAAGCCTACGGAGAATGATTTTAATTTTTATGGGGTGGTTGTTAATTTGGATCAGAAGAAATTGATAGATGATTTCTGAGATACTGGTTAAGGTATGCCGCCTGTTATAAATTCTCCAATTTACTCCTCCTTGAAATGATCAATTCCAATGGATAAAAAGAATTGATGCAGCAATTCATATTTCCCAACGCAGAAATTCCCTAAACTTTCCTTCGGTAAGTTAGAAACCGTTTTTCTGCACTCTAGGCAAATTTCGATGTAGGAAAAAACTTGTTTGGATTTGTCATTAAAGACAATGGCGTGTCTTGGGGAGTAACATCCTGTTTCAGTGTAGCTAATCAGATTTGTTTTTTTTGAATAGTTGTAGTTATAGAGAATATCGGTTAATTGGTCGATTTGTTTTTCTGTTAGTGTTTTTATCTCGATAACTTTTGAGGTAATGATCGTGTCGTTTTGGATGGGC
>CAMCTV010000155.1 GCA_945878635.1 Chryseobacterium gleum
TTCAAGTTTATCCTAACCCAACTGAAGGAATGTTGAACATCGCTGTTCAAAGTGTCAATACACAAGATGTTAAAGTTGAAGTTTACAATGCAATGGGTCAATTCATCATGGTAGAGAAATTCAACAAAGTTGCCGCTGGTAAGAACAACTTGAATTTGAATTTGAACAATGTACCAACTGGTTTGTATATCGTTGAAGTTACCGGAGCTCAATTGAACGAGACTTTCCGTGTAGCTGTGAAGTAAGAGAATATTTTTAGTAACAAGGCCACCTTTGTGTGGCCTTTTTTTTTGATGAATGGGTGATAAATAATCGGAAAAATCCTAACAATTAAAACATCTTTGGTTCATCTTTGAAAAAGATTGGCGGTTCATCATCGCCGAATGAAAATTACCATGGCAGATATCAATAGCGTATTACAAATGTTGGTCCCCAAAGACAAACGTTTCTTTCCTCTTTTCGAAAAGAGTGCTCACAGTTTAACCAACATGTCCAAGGCTATGGTAGAAGGCCTATCTGGGAATGATGTAGAACGCATCAACATGTTGACCACCATTTCACAATTTGAAAAGCAAGGCGATGCTATTACCAATGCCATAGTTCACGAAGCCAACGCTGTTTTTTTGGTTCCATTTGATAGAGAGGATATCTATGAACTGGCTGTTGTATTGGATGATGTGGCGGACTTCATGCACAGCGCAGCCAAGAAAATCAATTTGTACAAGCCAAGACAAATTCATCCCAATATGATTGCCATTGCCAAGTTGATTGAGGAGCAATGTCATTCTTTAAGTCAGATAGTTCATGAATTACCTGAAATGTATTATTCAGAGCGTGTGCAAAAGTGCATTGCAGAAATCAGAAACAATGAGAAAAGAGCAGAGGAGTTAAGAGATGAGACGTTGGTTGCAATGTTCAATGAAGAAAATGATGTGATTGAGAAAATAAAAATCAAAGAGATTATTACTACTTTGACCAAATCTACAGACAGTGCTGAGGTCGCAGCCTCCGTCATGGAAGGAATCTTGGTAAAAGTTTCTTAGGAACAAAGTTGCGATTCAGTTGTTTTCAAAGGGATGGAGAAAGAGTATATTGAGATTTTAGGGGCCAGAGAAAACAATTTGAAAAATATTGACTTGGTCATTCCAAGGGATGAGCTTGTCGTTATTACCGGGTTAAGTGGGAGTGGAAAGTCGTCGTTGGCTTTTGACACCATTTATGCGGAAGGTCAGAGAAGATACATTGAAACCTTTGATGCTTATGCTCGTCAGTTTTTAGGTGAATTGGAACGGCCAGATGTTGACAAGATCAACGGATTGTCCCCTGTTATTTCAATCGAGCAAAAAACGGTATCCAAGAATCCGCGTTCCACCGTTGGAACCATAACAGAAATTTACGATTTTCTCAGGTTGCTCTATTCAAGGGCATCAACAGCTTATAGTCATGTGTCCGGTTTGCCAATGGTGAAGTACAGCCAAGAGGAAATCATTGATCGGATTAAGAAAGCTTTCAAAGGAAAAAAAATAGTATTGCTGGCCCCGATTATCAAAGGGCGTAAAGGGCATTACAGAGAATTGTTTGAGCAATTCATGCGTCAAGGATTTGTGCGAGCGAGGGTGGATGGGGCTATGGTAGAATTGACCAAGGGCATGAAATTGGATCGATACAAAATTCATGATATTGAAATTGTCATTGATCGTCTGGCAGGTAATGAGCCTGACAGCAGGCTCAAGGAATCTGTAAGGCTAGCCATGAAAATGGGAAAAGGTTCCATGATGGTGGTACCCATAGAAGAGGGCAATCAAAAGTTGCAGCATTACAGCCAATTTTTGATGTGTCCAGAGTCGGGAATTTCATATCCGGAACCAGAACCCAATTTGTTTTCCTTCAACAGTCCTTACGGCGCTTGTCCCCATTGCAATGGTCTAGGAAATGTTGCGGAAATTGACTTAAAGAAAATTGTTCCAGATGACAAAGTATCCATTAAGAAAGGTGGCATTGCTCCTTTGGGAGAATCGAAGCAAACTTGGATTTTTCAGCAGATAGAATCTATTCTTCAAGGATATGAAGTTAGTTTAACCACTCCAATCAAAGACATCCCCAAAGATGCCATTCAAGTGCTTTTTTATGGAACTGATGATGAAGTGGAGGTGACTTTGAACAATGGTCAAAGCATGCGCACCCGTTATGATGGAATCATTGCCTTTATAGAGAAACAAGCTGAGGATGATGCCAGCCCTTCCATCAGAAGGTGGGCTGAGAGTTTCATGAATAAAGTGAACTGCCCTGAATGCAATGCAGCGAGACTGAAGAAGGAAGCGTTGTATTTTAAGATCAACGGCAAGCACATTTACGAACTGGCTTCGATGGATTTGAAAGTCCTTGCAGATTGGATGGAAACAGCGCATGAGGCCATGAATGAGCGACAGCTCAAGATTGCCCGTGAGCCATTGAAGGAGATCAAAGATCGTTTGCGCTTTTTAATGGATGTAGGATTGGATTATTTAACCCTGCACCGCAGTTCAAAGACGCTCAGCGGTGGCGAGGCACAGCGCATTAGATTGGCTTCGCAGATTGGTGCGCAGTTGGTTGGGGTATTGTACATCTTGGATGAGCCCAGCATTGGTTTGCACCAACGCGACAATCAACGCCTCATCAGTAGCTTAAAGGCGCTCCGCGATTTGGGCAATAGTGTCTTGGTTGTTGAGCATGACAAGGACATGATGCTGAGTGCGGATTATTTGATTGATATCGGTCCACATGCTGGTGTGCATGGTGGTAGAGTGGTAGCGGAAGGACCGCCCAAAGAACACCTCAAAGGGAAAAGTGTCACAGGTCAATATTTGAGTGGAAAAAGAAAGATTGAAATTCCCAAAGAACGAAGGAAGGGAAATGGACATTTTTTGGAGTTGTTGGGCGCGCGTGGACACAATTTGAAGAATGTCAATTTAAAGATTCCATTGGGAACGTTTACCTGTATTGCAGGAGTGAGTGGTGGTGGCAAGTCCAGTTTGATTAACCATACATTGTATCCCATACTGGCCCATCATTTTTACGATAACCAAAGAAAGCCTTTGTCATATAAGTCCATTAAAGGATTGGAACATTTGGACAAAGTCGTAGAGATTGATCAGAGCCCTATTGGTCGCACGCCCAGATCCAATCCCAGCACATACACGGGAATTTTTACTGATATACGACAATTGTTTGCTCAGTTACCAGAATCGAAGATTAGGGGATATCAGCCCGGTCGATTCAGTTTCAACGTGAGTGGAGGAAGATGTGAGACATGCAAAGGAGGAGGAGTTAAGGTGATTGAGATGAATTTTCTTCCAGATGTTATGGTACAATGTGAATCTTGCAATGGCAAGCGATACAACAGGGAAACATTGGAGGTGAAATACAAAGGCAAGAGTATTGCGGATGTTTTGGATATGACCGTTGAAGAGGGAGTTGTCTTTTTTGAGAACCACCGCAATATCCACAACACATTGAAAACCTTGCAAGATGTTGGATTGGGTTACATTTCATTGGGGCAACACAGTACCACACTCAGTGGTGGTGAGGCCCAAAGGGTTAAACTCAGCACTGAGCTTTCCAAAAGAGATACCGGGAATACCATTTACATTTTGGATGAACCCACAACAGGTTTACATTTTCAAGATGTGGAAATGCTGATCAATGTCCTTAACCGATTGGTTGAAAGAGGGAATTCTGTGGTTGTTATAGAACACAACATGGATGTTATTAAAGTAGCTGATTTCATT
>CAMCTV010000156.1 GCA_945878635.1 Chryseobacterium gleum
AAATGAAAAAATCATTGTTGGTACAAAACACAACCTTGGGTATTGTAGCTGGCTTGCTCTTGATGCTTACCACCCAAAGCCACCGTCCGGAAGAAGGCATGTTTCCTTTGAACTATGTCAACATCAACGACCTGAAAAACGCGGGTTTAAAACTAGAGGGTAAAGACATATTCAACCCTGCCGGCCTAAGCCTAACCAATGCTTTGGTAAAAGTTGGCGGTTGCACGGGTAGCTTCATTTCCAATGAGGGATTGATCATCACCAACCATCACTGCGTATATGGTGCAGTAGCAGACGCCAGTACAGTCGAAAACACTCACTTGGAAAACGGATTTGTCGCCCGAACCAAGTCACAAGAAATCCCCATCAACATGCCTTGCAAAATCACGGAAAGTTACGAAGATGTATCCGATCGTGTGTTAATGGGTATTGATGAAACGTACACGCCCAGTCAGCGTGCCGCGAGCATCAGCAAAAACATCGGTAACATTGTGGCCGAAGAAAGGGCGAAACACCCTGAAAAAAGCATCGAAGTCTCCGAAATGTTCGTTGGCAAAACCTATACCCTCTTCCGCTATGTATTTTTGAAGGATGTGCGATTGGTATTAGCACCACCGGTAACGATTGGGCAGTTTGGCGGAGACTCAGACAATTGGGAATGGCCTCGACACAACGGCGATTTCAGCTTAGTTAGGGCCTATGTTGGAAAGGACGGCAAACCAGCAACCTATAGCATGGATAACGTCCCTTATCAACCAGCGAAAACCTTAAAAATCAACCCCAAAGGCACCCAAGAAGGCGATTTCGTATTTATTATGGGCTATCCAGGGCGAACCTTCCGAAACGAAACTGCACCCTATTTGGCTTTTCAAGAATCGGTTCACCTTCCAAAAATTCAAGGCTTCTATAGTTGGTACCTCGGTCAAATCAAAGAAATCACCAAGGACAACGAATCTGAGCGATTGGCTTTCGCCGGTGAAGTTCAAAGCCTAGAAAATGTAGAAAAGAACTATCGTGGTAAAATTCAAGGCTTGAGACGGACCCAATTGGTTGAGGCTAGAACCAATGAAGAAATTGACATGATGCAATGGGCCGGCGCGCAAAAACGCTATTCAGAAACCGGTGTTGCGGCTAACGATACGCTCCGAGTTCAATGGAGCATCAAAGAGAAAACCAAAGATGTTCGATACTGGACACAATTCGTAAATAACCAAAGCAAATACACTTTTGCAATTTCTGCCGTGGAAAATGCCAAAATGCGCTGGGCAATTGCCAATGCAACCAAAGCTACACCCGAAAATCAGAAATCCATTACAGAAATGAAAAAAGAGTCGCTCATGGCCCTCTACAAACAACTGTCATCGATGGAAGCACCGTTGAATGCAGAATTGGAGCAGCGTTTACTCATACGAATGGTTGAAGAAGGTGTAAACATTGCTAGAACTCTTCAAACCGTGGCGAATACCAACCGAAATGGCAATATGTTCGGACATCCGCAGTCCTATTTCGATCAAAGATTGAAAATCATGTTGAACGGACAAACACCCTCAGAGTTTGCGCGAAAATCAGCGTTGAAATCGAGAATTAATCAATTGTCTACGATTCAGAAAATGGCACAAGCCGCAAAAGCAGCCGCAGAATCCATCAATGAAAGCAATCATCTTACCTTCAACATAAAATGGTGGGATACAAACATTGGCAAAGAAGACGCTTTGAGTCAGTGGGGTCGTTTGGTAAACATGATTGTAGGCCCTGTTGTTGCTCAAAATCAAAAAATTGAAGAGAAAATCAAAGCAGCCATGCCCATTTACTTAGATATGCGGCGCGATTTCAAAGCAACCCAATTTATTCCCGATGCCAATAGCACGTTGCGCTTAACGTATGGTTACATCCGCCGATATAGTCCCAATGATGGTGAAATACACAGTCCATATACTTACCTAGACGGTATTTTCGAAAAGGCGAATACCCGCCCCGATTATCGTTTACCCAGTGTTGTTGCAGACAATCTCCAGATCAAAGATGTAGCGCCAATTTTCAAGGATCCTAAAACAGGCAAGGTAATCGTTGGTATGTTATACAACCTTGATACTACGGGTGGAAATAGTGGATCACCGGTGTTGAATGAGCGAGGCGAATTGATTGGAATCAACTTCGATAGAAGCTTTACGGCCACGATTAACGATTACGCGTGGAACGAGAACTATAGTCGATCCATTGGATGTGATATTCGCTATGCTTTATTCGTTATGAAGTATGTATCCAAGGCCGAACACATTTTGGCAGAGATTGGCATCACGGAAGACATGTTACAGGGGAGATAAATCTCCCCCCATTTCGTATTTAAGATTAAACAGAATGTGACTTGCAAAGGATTTTTATCTGAGGGTTATTTGTGGAGTCTAAGGACATTTGGCGCTTTAATTCCTAAAGGGTTACCCATTACCCCTAAAGAATTCAAATGGAGACTGTTCTCCGAAATATACATCAGTGAACTCTATGGAATCCATGAACTGCATTAGCCAAACACAAACAAAAAGGCCACCCAATGGGGTGGCCTTTTTTATCAAGGTTAATTGAAATTACTTGGTTTCTTCTGACGCGTCATCAGCGGCAGGAGCCTCGTCAACAGCAGGAGTCTCGTCAATAGCAGGAGTCTCGTCAACAAGAGGAGTTTCCTCTACTGCAGGAGTCTCGTCAACCACTGGTGCTTCGATTATAGCAACTTCTTCTGCAATAACTTCTTCAGCGACAACTTCTTCAACAACAGCATCTGCTACAACTGCGGCAGGGGCAGCAGTTTTGGCAGAAGTTCCGGCACGACGTGAACGACGTGTGGTAGACTTCTTCTTATCGGCATTGAACCCTTCGAAGAACTCGTTAAAATCCACCAACTCGATCATAGCCATTTCCGCGTTGTCACCGGCACGGTTGCCAGTTTTCAAAATGCGGGTATAACCACCAGCTCTGTTTGCTACTTTACCACCTACAACAGTGAACAACTCAGTAACAGCGTGCTTGTCCTTCAAATAAGAGAAAGCTGTACGGTAGTTGTGGGTAGAGGCATCTTTACTGCGCGTAATGATGGGCTCAACAAATACACGCAACGCTTTTGCTTTCGCTACAGTTGTAACGATGCGCTTGTGCATGATTAAAGAAGAGGCCATATTCGACAGCATCGCGGCGCGATGTGAAGCGGTTCTTCCCAAATGATTAAATTTCTTTCCGTGTCTCATCTCTTAATTAGTCTTCGTTAATGTTATATCTAGCAACGTCCATTCCAAAGTGCAAGCCTTTTTCGCGAACAAACTCTTCCAACTCAGACAATGATTTCTTACCAAAGTTTCTGAATTTCAACAAGTCATCAATGTGGTAGTTTACCAACTCACCCAAAGTCTTAATCTCTGCAGCTTTCAAGCAATTGTATGCGCGCACTGAAAGATCCAAATCAGCCAAAGGTGTTTTCAATACTTTACGCATTGATAAGAATCCTTCGTCAACTTCTTCAACTGCCTTGCTTGCTTTAGACTCAGGCATGATGTTCTCATCACTGAACAATACAAAGTGTTGTATCAAGATTTTGGCGGCCTCTTTCATGGCTTCTTCTGGATGGATACTACCATCGGTAGTAACTTCCATCACCAATTTCTCGTAATCTGTTCTTTGCTCAACGCGGAAGTCTTCTACGCTGTATTTTACGTTACGGATAGGTGTGTAGATAGAATCAATCGCGATAGTACCAATTTGGGCATCTTTCACTTTGTTTT
>CAMCTV010000157.1 GCA_945878635.1 Chryseobacterium gleum
GTGCTTAAAAGTGATATTGCCGTTCAGGTCAATATTCATATTGTCCGCGTCTTTGTAAATCTGAGAAAGGAAATCAACGAAAGCACAGTTCTGCTATCTCGTATCTCTAACATTGAAACGATGCTTTTGGATCACGACAGTAAAATCAACTTTCTAGAAACAAGCTACTCCGACAACCATCCAAAATCAGGAATTTTCTTCAACAACCAAATATTCGATGCTTATGCTTTCAGCAGTGATTTGATCAAAAGCGCAAAAAAGTCGATTATACTCATTGACAACTACATCGATGAAACCACCTTGCTACAATTGTCAAAGAGAAATGCAGATGTTGCATGCGTGATTTACACAGAACGCATCACGCCTGAAATACAATTGGATTTAGAAAAGCACAATTCGCAGTATCCACCCATTCATATCCGTATTTTAAAAAACACCCATGATCGTTTCCTAATCATTGACAACCAAGAACTCTATCACCTCGGAGCTTCATTGAAAGATTTGGGAAAACGGTGGTTTGCGTTTTCGAAGATGGATGGTTTTTTGAATGAGGTATTGGCACGGTTGGGTTGATTCCATTCTCACTCTCATTCTGTTTCTGTTTCTCGCTCAGCATCAGCTATCCATCCTTCACTTTTTGCTTGATCAAAAAGTGAAATAAAAAATCAAGTCGCACCGAAGCCGCTCGGGTGAAATTTCTTTTGGACATCATGCGGAAAGTTTCGCTTCGCTCGGAACGACAAGCGCTTTCCGCATGCTGTTACCTAATCGAAATTTCACTATTCCTCGCTTCCGCGGTGCGACTTCCTTTCCACACCCGCCGCTGCCTAAATCAATGGCATCAATTTACCGATTGATGGTGGAAGGACGTTGAGTTTGTAGGTGATGAAGGAATGAAGGAACGAAGGAATGAGGGGATGAGTGTTAATGCCTGATTTAGCTTGACCATTTTTTGTAAACCTATTTTAGGACGAGACAATCATTGCCCGGCCCGCGCCAGGGATGGGAGCGGCATCCTTTTGGGGAATGGAGCAAAGCGGAATGAACCAAAAGATACAGCGGACAGCCCGGTGAACGGTGGCGGAGCAAAGCGGAGCCACTGGGCAGGCGCCATGATCATGGGGATGTAGGGATGTAGGGATGTAGGGATGCAGGGATGTAGGGGCGAATTGACATTCGCCCTGGAGAATAAAAAAAACTTTTGGCGCAAAAGAAAAAAGGAGTATATTTGCCGTCCTATTAAGAAAAATTATTAACATGTACGCGATCGTAGAAATAGCAGGGCACCAGTACAAAGTGCAAAAAGACCAGCAGATCTATGTTAATCGTCTTCAAGATACTGAAGGTTCAAAAGTTACTTTTGACAAAGTATTATTGACAGATGATGGCAAGAAAGTAACTGTTGGCGCCCCAGCTGTAGAAGGCGTAAAGATCACCGCCTCTGTAGTACAACATTTAAAAGGTGACAAAGTCATCGTATTCAAAAAGAAGCGCCGCAAGGGCTACCAGAAGAAAAATGGTTTCCGCGCTTATTTAACAGAATTGAAAATTGAGAAAATCGGTTAATCCGAACTAAAAATTTAATACCATGGCACACAAGAAAGGTGAAGGTAAAGTAAAAAACGGCCGTGAATCGGAAAGTAAGCGCTTAGGCGTTAAAATTTACGGCGGTCAAACTTGCGTAGCAGGTAATATCATTGTTCGTCAACGTGGAACACGTCACAATCCTGGCGTTAATGTAGGTATTGGTAAAGACCATACTTTGTATGCATTAACAGACGGTGTGGTTCAATTCCGCAAGAAGAAGGACAACAAGTCTTTTGTATCGGTGATGGCCAACGCCTAACCGGGTAGTTTGTTTTTATTTTTTCTCCCGGTCTTTCTTTGAGAGGTCGGGAGTTTTTTTTTAATACCTTGAATTATGTTACAAATTCAAAACATCCGTGACAACAAAGCGCAAATCCTAGAAGCACTCAACAAACGCAACAAGGATTTTTCTGCTACCATCGATCAACTGTTGGACATCGACGCACAACGCCGCAAGATCCAACAAGAAATGGAAGGCTGCTTGGCCCAAGGCAATGCACTGGCTAAGCAAATCGGCGACCTTTTCAAATCGGGCAACAAAGCTGAGGCAGATGTGCTCAAAGAACAAACCGCGACCATCAAGCAAAACTCCAAGCAATTGGAAGAGAAATTGGCTGTATTGGAAGCTGAGCAACAACAACTGTTGTATTTGTTGCCCAATACCCCGCATGAGTCGGTGGTTTTTGGAAAGGGTGCAGAAGAAAATGTCAATGTCAAGGAGGTGGGTACTATTCCTACCCTACCCGAAAATAAAAAGGCCCACTGGGATTTGGCAGATCAGTTTGGATTGATCGATTTTGAAACTGGTGTAAAAATCACTGGCGCTGGATTCCCCATCTACCGTGGCAAAGGCGCCATCTTGCAACGCGCGTTGATCAATTTCTTTTTGGACGAAGCCCGCAAAGTAGGGTATGAAGAAGTGATTCCACCCCACGTGGTGAACGAAGCCAGTGGCTACGGAACCGGACAATTACCAGACAAAGAAGGTCAGATGTACCACATTGGCGTAGACGATTTGTATTTGATACCAACGGCCGAAGTGCCATTGACCAATATTTACCGCGATGTCATTTTGAAAGAAAGTGAATTGCCCGTTCGCATCACCGGCTACACCCCTTGTTTCCGCAGGGAGGCAGGAAGTTACGGCAAGGACGTTCGCGGCTTGAACCGCTTGCACCAATTTGACAAAGTCGAGATCGTCCAGATTGCCCATCCCAACGACAGCTACAAAATATTGGAAGATATGGTGAAGCATGTTGAAGGCCTATTGCAAAAATTGGAACTCCCCTACCGCATCTTAAGATTGTGTGGCGGCGACATGGGATTCACCAGTGCATTGACCTATGACTTTGAAGTATTTTCAGCTGCTCAGGAGCGATGGTTGGAAGTCAGTTCCACCTCCAACTTTGAGACCTTCCAGGCCAATCGCTTGAAGTGTCGCATCAAGGGACAGGACGGCAAGACCATTTTGGCTCACACGTTGAACGGCAGTGCCTTGGCCTTGCCCCGCATCGTAGCCTCTTTGTTGGAGAACCACCAAACGGCGGATGGGATTCGTATTCCAGCCGCATTGGTTCCGTATACAGGCTTTGAGTGGATTAAATAAAATTGATTTAAGATACAAACAGAACCCTGACGAAAGTTGGGGTTTTTTGTTGGGCATTTGGGCGCCTAGCAACTACTTTATGCCTTTATAATCATTCGGCGCTTCCTACGCGATGCTGTTCATTCGTGTATCGCCAAACACTGGTATCAGTGGTTCGGGAAAAGTGATGTTTGTATGATGCTGAACAAAGAAATGAGGGCTAAATTTCTAGATTAGATGATTAAATTACAATCCCAACCTACTCTGAATGGGTTACCCAACAATTTAATAATCGCGAGACAATAACTCCTCCTGAAAATTCTCAACAAACTCTGATCAAAAAGCTTGTAAGACTCAGTTAATCTTACCATATCTGACATCATAACATAAGCCCAAATTAATTAGAGGAATAATGTACTTCGCTGAACATTTGACTAAAACATTTTATTGGTTGTAATTGGACTACTAAAGGACAATTCAACTTGATTGCTACAAGCCCCAATATCCTCGTCTCTCATTTGACAGAACATAGTTTCATCTCGCGAAACAATAGATGAAAT
>CAMCTV010000158.1 GCA_945878635.1 Chryseobacterium gleum
CTAAACACAAATTGGCCAATTCAATGAGGCGTTGTCCGTCTTCTTTTAATCTTTTGTCAATGGCGGTGCATTGTTGCATTGCGCACGGATAATTTTTGGTTTGAATACAAAACCAGGTCATCAGTTCGGCCATGGTGATGTTGTCTGGATTGGCTTGCAATTTTCTCAATATCGCAACGCGCAACATTTCACTTTGATCTGGGTGATCTTCAAATTTGATGAGTCTGGCCAAAGAAGTTTCGACAGTGGCTAAGTAGTGAGGTTCCTCCAAAAGCAATACAAGAAAGGCGTCAATCATGCCATTCATATCGCCCATCTGGCCTTTGGTATTGGCTATTTCAAAGTTGTAAGCGTAACCGTCCTTTCCTTTCTTTTTTCCTTTCTCATAGGTCAATATCACATAGGGGTATTGTTGAATTTGCGATAGCTCATTGGCTAAGCGCTGGATAAAGGCCCGTGAAGGATCGACTTTGTCTATGGCTGTTTCAAATTGTTTTGCAGCTTCCTCCTTGCGTTCCTGCATCGCATACAAATTCCCCAGTTGAACCAAAGCGCTGACCTCAGTGGATTTGTTTTTGATTCTTTTTTTTAGAATTTGCTCAGCAGTTTCAAATTCTTTCAACGCAACAAGGCATTTGAAATAATTGACATACACCTGTTCTGGTGCAGTTTCGTACAATTTGTCGTAATACAGTTTGGCTTCTGCATAACGACCTTGATTGAAATGATAATCTGCAATTTCTTTATCCGTCACTTGGGCTTGAATGCCACCAACCACGGTGAATATTAGAATAAAACAGAGAACTACATTCTTCATATTACTTTACTGATTGTCAATGGGGGTCATGATTTTTTGATCAATCAGTGGAGCCATGATCCGCGCTTTTTCTAAAACACGCGTTGTGTTTTGATGCAACTGGTTACAGGCATTGACCAATGAGTCGGTGTGGATTTTTTCTTGCAATACCAATTCATCCATCCCTGCATCATCCAATGGATGCCCACCAGCATCTGTCCCACTTCCTGTTTTGATTTGTGCGGAAAGTTCGCTGAGTCGCTGTATGTCTTGCACTGCAATCTCTTGTAAAGCTTTTTCGGACTGCATCAAAAAGGACAATTGTCCATTCAATTGAAAGTACTCAGGAGCCATGGAAAAAATTTGTTGCTGCGCGACAGAATCCAAATTGGTTTTGATACTCAAGGTTTGACGGTTCAGTTTGCCTTGATAAAATTGCAAACTGTCCACAGGCGTCGTCAATAGCAGTTGATTGTAAGTGTGGGTAACTACTTTCAACGAATCAATGGTTTGCGCGGCTTTTTCGTGTTGTGCATTTTGACAACTCCACAACAAGATGACGATGGTAAACATAACAATTGCGCGCATGTCTCAAAGTTATTGAAAAAAAGCTTCATTGGAAAGATAAGATTTTATAAAATTGAGCGTTTATCATTCAAATGCCAAATTATGAAATTCATCCAACAAAAAATATCGGTTCTGTTTTTTTTCGTTGTTATTACTCCTCTGCTTGTCGCTCAGGATGTGAAAGTGATGACCCATCAATTTTATTTTGATACCAATGTTCACAATCGTTTGGCAAAGGGCAGTGAGATTAACTTCACAGCGCAGGATGATGGTTGGTTGAAAGGAAGGATTAAGTCGATTGAGGTCATGGGATACACTGATTGTCATGGTGATGCTGAAATGAATTTGGTATTAGCCAGAAATCGCGCATTTTTTATAACCAAGAAAATTATTGAGTTGGGAGTGGTAAGTCTGGATTTTCCTGTCGAGTTTTATGCTCAAGGTGAATTGCCATGCGAAGGTTATGGTGATGTTACAGATAGGGAAGCCCGTAGAGTGGATGTGATCATGACCTACGAGATGATTAATGATAATGATCCGGTTGAGGTTCCAGTTGACCCCATGAAGCAGATGATCGAAACCGGAAGATTGGAGTTGGTGGGCGTGTACTTTCAACCTGGACTTCGATACTTTTTGCCAGGGGTAGAAGAAGTTCTGAATGCCTTTGCTGAATCCTTGAAAAAGTCTCCCGAAATCAAGATTGAATTGCAAGGTCATATCTGTTGTCATGGAATGCAAGGGGATGGATTGGACATTGAAACAGGTATGGAGAATTTATCCGTCATGCGGGCCAAGGAGGTGCATGATTACTTGATTGCAAAAGGGGTGGATAAAAAGCGTCTGGTGTACAAAGGTTTTGGAAATAATTTTCCCAAAGTTTGGCCAGAGATGAGCAATGCAGATCAGGTGGCCAACAGGCGGGTAGAGGCTGTCATTTGGGAGTAGTCCACAATTGTTGAAATCTAAACTTTGTATTTGCTTCATTCAGGGCTTACTTTTGCCGCACACTTACACAGATTTTGACAACTTTTCTTGCACTGGTGACGGAGCGAGATAAAAAAAAAATGCCCAAAGACAAAAGCATTCAGTCGGTCCTCATCATTGGTTCTGGACCCATCGTTATCGGACAAGCATGTGAATTTGATTATAGCGGAAGCCAAGCTGCGCGCTCTTTGCGTGAAGAGGGCATTGAAGTTACTTTGATCAACAGCAATCCAGCAACCATCATGACAGACCGCGTTGTTGCGGACAATGTCTACCTCTTGCCTTTGGAACCAGCCAGCATTGAAACCATTCTCAACAACCATAAAATTGATGCTGTTCTTCCAACTATGGGAGGTCAAACAGCTTTGAATTTGGCCATTCAGTGCGAGGAGATGGGCATGTGGCAAGACCACGGTGTGCGCATGATTGGGGTAGATACCCAAGCCATCGAGATCACTGAGAATCGCGAAGCTTTTAGAAACCTCATGAATGAAATTGGAATCCCCATGGCTCCTCAGGCCACGGCCAAATCATTTTTAGAGGGAAAGGAAATTGCCCAAGAATTTGGATTCCCCTTGTGCATTCGTCCTTCCTATACCTTGGGTGGATCAGGAGCGGCTTTGGTGCATAACCAAGCAGACTATGATAAATTGTTGCAACGCGGTTTGCATTTGTCTCCCATTCATGAGGTCATGATTGACAAGGCGTTGATGGGTTGGAAAGAGTTTGAATTGGAATTGCTGCGCGATGCCAATGACAACGTTACTATTATTTGCAGCATTGAGAATTTTGACCCCATCGGTATTCATACGGGTGACAGCATAACAGTTGCGCCAGCCATGACCTTGAGCGATACGACTTACCAAAAGATGCGCGACATGGCCATCATGATGATGCGGGCCATTGGGAATTTCGCCGGCGGTTGTAACGTGCAATTCGCGGTTAGTCCAGATGATCAAGAGAACATCATCGCCATCGAAATCAATCCACGTGTTTCTCGTTCATCCGCGTTGGCTTCTAAGGCAACAGGTTACCCCATTGCCAAAATTGCCTCAAAGTTGGCCATTGGGTATCATTTGGATGAATTGAAGAATCAAATCACCAAGTCCACTTCGGCATTCTTTGAACCGACATTGGATTATGTGATTGTAAAAATTCCGAGATGGAATTTCGATAAATTTCCTGGCAGCAACCGCGAATTGGGACTGCAGATGAAGTCCGTAGGAGAGGTGATGGGGATTGGAAGAAGTTTCCAAGAGGCTTTGCAAAAGGCTTGTCAGTCGCTGGAGATTAACCGCAACGGATTGGGAGCGGATGGCAAGGAGTTGCGCGA
>CAMCTV010000159.1 GCA_945878635.1 Chryseobacterium gleum
TCCTGATTTGTATAATTTTTGTTACAGCTGTATGCTCATCAGCTGTTGGTTTAACAAATCGTACATTTTCTTCAAGAATCTTAACATCACAACAGCGTATCGATACATCAATTGATGTGTTAGACCCCGAAATTGCATGCGGATCAAACTCGAAAGTTAGGCTTTCAGCTGGCATTGCTGCCTCTTATGAATGGTATCGGAATTATGAAAAGATTCCAGCGGCCAATCAAAAGAATTATACTGCTTTAGTGACTGGCATCTACAAGGTTATTGTATTTGATGAGTTTGGCAACAAAGACAGCAGCAGGGAAGTGAATATTTTTATTGTTCCTCGGCCGGTTGCATTGTTTTCTCTTGATAAAAAGGTTCAATGTAATCAGGGAAATGAATTCAATCCTGTAAACCAATCAACAATTGAAAAGGGTTCAATGACTTACACATGGTATTATGGTGATGGTCAATTTCAATTGGGAAGAGTAGCCTCACACAGTTATTCTTCCATTGGAAATTATAAGCTTACATTGGTCGCAACAAGTGATTTTGGCTGCTCTGATACTTCTGTAGCAGATGTTTCTGTGGTCGCAGCACCAAAGGTTGATTTTGATATCAATACCAATTCACAATGTTTGAGTAACAATATTTTTAAATACGTAAATAATTCTGCAATGGATAATTTTCCATTGGAGTACCGATGGGACTTTGGTGATGGTATTTTTTCAACTGCAAAAGATCCAAACCATTCCTACATTGGTGCAGGCACGTATAAAGTAAAACTTGTGGCTTTTAATAACAAGGCCTGTGCAGATAGTATACTTAAGCAAATTGTTGTTCATCCTAAGCCTGTAGCGCTCTTTAGTGTTAACAACAATGAGCAGTGTGAAAATGGTAATTATTTCCAATTCACCAATACAAGTACTATTTCTTCGGGCAAGTCTTTCCCAACATGGTATTTTGGCAATGGAATATTATCCTCTGAGATAAGTCCAAATTATAGTTACAGTTCACCGGGAGCATATAGGGTCGTGTTGGTGCAAACATCAGAACATGGTTGCAAGGATAGCATTCTTTACAACATGCAGGTCAATCCATCTCCCGTGGTCAAATTTGATCCAAATCAGCAAGTGCAATGTTTTCAAGGGCATAATTTTATTTTTTCAAATCAGAGTAAAGTCAGTGTTGGTCAGTTGTTTTACCAATGGGATTTTGGAGATGGAATTGGTCAATCCACTTCGGTTGCCCCACAATACGCTTACCAAACTTTTGGGAGCTACCAGGTTACTTTAAGGGTCAATACTTCCAACAATTGTCTCTCTACGCTCAGTAAAATCGTTACAGTACATCCAACCACATCAGCTGATATTATCGATCCTTCCTCAACTGTCATTTGTGATGGATCTTTTGTAACCTTGCAGGCAAGTAAAAACGAGGGTTATCAATGGCTTTTAGACAACAAAGCCATCCCTTCTGCCAATGGCCAATCCTTTAATGCCACTCTCCCAGGCGTTTACGCTTTGCACTCTCGCAATGAATATGGTTGTGTGTATGTTTCACCGAAAACAATTCAATTGACCAAGGTTTTTCAACCCATTGCCAATTTCACCTACGGCAGCACATGCGCAAATCTTCCTACTCTTTTTAACAACACCTCTGATACCTCCAAGAGTGGTTTAGTTGACTTTCTTTGGTTTTTTGGCGATAGTGCGTCCTCAACTCTTTCATCTCCCGCCCATACCTATAAGTCTCAAGGAAATTTCACTTCGAGACTGACTGTTACACCAAGGTTTTGCAAACAGCTTTCTGTTACTAAGTCTACACAATTGACAGTTCAGTTCCCAGAAACCCCTTTGAGGTACACACCAGTGAATGCGATAAGTGGTAAAGATCTGCAATTAAAAGCAAGAGCGTTTTCAGGCGCATCATATTTATGGTCACCAGGAAAGGGAATCTCATCCATCACTTCACCGCAGCCTGTTTTTAACAATACTTCGCCGCAGACGTATTTCATTAGAATCGTCAATGCTGCTGGATGTGTATTTACAGATACACTTGATGTGAGAATGTTTTCATCTCAGGAGATTTTTGTTCCTGAACTATTTTCTCCCAACAATGATGACAAGAATGATAAACTAAACGTTTTCCTTGTTGGGATTACCAAATTAAGGATGTTTAAAGTTTTCAACAGATGGGGCCAGCTGATGTTTCAATTGAGAAATGAGGCAGATGGATGGGATGGAACATATTTGGGTATAGGTCAGCCTGTGGGTACATACCTTTGGCAGGCTGAGGGTCTGGATATTGAAGGAAAAATAATTCGCCGCTCTGGCACAACCGTACTCATCCGTTGATAAATGAATAACATCATTAAATATTTATATTTTGTTTTGCTTTTTCTGGTTGTGAAGGTTCACGGACAGGATCCTCATTTTACCCAAGCCAATGCCTCTCCAATGTTAGTAAATCCAGCGTATACCGGTGTATTTGACAATGCACAGTTAAGGGTGATGACGATACACCGCCAACAATGGTCCGGTATGGGCAATCCATTTACTACAACAAGTGTAGGATTAGATGCAAAACTGTTTGAGGATGCACGCTATAACCAGAACCCATTTAATGTTGGCATGAATCTTCTCTCCGATAAAACTTTCAATGGGGCTGTTAAAAGCAATATCATTACCGCCAGTACAAGTTATCATGTTCCCTTGACGAAAGAAGGAAAGCAAACAATCGGTATTGGTCTGGCGCTTGGATACGGAACAAAGCGAATTGATTTTTCTACATTGACATCAGCGTCTCAGTTTACAAGTGGAGGCTTTGACCAATCATTGTCCAATGGAGAGAATTTTCTGGACAACATCAAGCCATATTTCTTGATAAGTCCCGGTTTGATGTATACATATAACAACAGGGAGGAAGGTACTTTTTTTGATTTTGGCCTTGCCGTTTATAATGCTAATCAGCCAGTTTTATCGTCCATCTATGATAAGAGTGACAGAATTCCCAGACGCATTAGTGCTCAAGCGAGTTTTCAGCGGTATATGGGCAGTACATTCCTGTTGAATGCAGAAATGCAATATCAATCACAGGGAGGAGTAGATTATCTCTTGTCTGGAGTTTCCTGTGCCAAAATGCTCAAAGAGGAAGTTGATGCATCAATGATTGGATTGGGGATTTGGTACAGAACTTCTGATGCGATTGCGCCATATATTTTTGCAGAATTCAATCGACTAAGGTTTGGTTTTACCTGGGATTACCAAATCAATGATATCCGAAAAGATCAGTACCCTGCCAACTCTATTGAGTTTTCACTCAGGTGGAGAATAGCTACCCATTCCTTACAACCTTAATTTTTCTCATTTGAAAATATATCATAAAAATATTTTGCTTAGGACCATATTAACCATTGTGTTGGTTAATATTTTTTTCATTCCATCAAAAGCCCAAGACCCTCATTTTTCACAATTCTTTTCCTCTCCACTTACATTGAACCCTGCAAATACGGGATTGTTCTCTGGAGATGTAAGGATCTCAAGCAATTACAGGAATCAATGGAGAGCAGTAAGTACTCCTTTCACAACAGCTACTGTGTCAGCAGATTTTCAGGTACTCAATAGCGTTATTGGAAAACA
>CAMCTV010000160.1 GCA_945878635.1 Chryseobacterium gleum
AGGATGTTATGACATCTATGGCGCAGGAACGCAGTGCCAGTGGGTGGATTTGACCAATGTTCCTGCGGGACAATACCGATTAATGGCCATTGTGAATCCCGAGTATTTGCCAGATGCGTTGGGGAGAGTTGAAACGAATAATGAGAACAATGCGGCCAACGTATGTTTGGATATACAATGGAACAATGGCGTTCCAGAGTTCCAAATATTGGCAGAATGTACGCAATACTATGATTGCACCGGCGAGTTAAACGGATCAGCAACCATGGACTGCATGGGAGAGTGTGATGGACCGCATTTGTTTGCGGACATGAATGCAGATACCACTTTGAACAACGTGGATTTGGGATTATTCATGCAGCAAATGGCAGATGAGGCCATGACACCAACCACTTGTAACGATTTAAATGGCAACGGCAACTTGACCGTTTACGATTTGGCTTTGGCTCAAAATTGCATGTACAATCAGAACAATGGCACCATGTGGAACAACGATTGTCAATTCCCACAAGATTTGATCAATCCTAACAGCAGCGCAGGAATGGCCATTGCCAATGCAGATGTCGCCAACGGATGGGTGGACATTGAAATCAAAAACTTCAGTCAAAACTTAACCGCATTTCAATTTGCCATCAGCGGCATCAATATCACCAATGTCCTGCCCATTTATCCAGGCATCACCAATGTCATGACCGACTACAACAACAGCACCAACCAAGTTTATTTCATGTGCGACGGTATGACACACATTGCTTCGAGCACCGCAGCATCAGCATTTTGCAGAATCCAGTTTGATGTAACTACAGCCAATACCATTTGCATTGATGAGATTGTGGATATTGTAAATGATCAGTACGAGCGCGTTCCCAGTTATGTGTATGGCAATTGTGTTTCTGTAACCAATGGCATACAATCATGGGTGGCCAATGAGCAATTGATTGAAATCTATAACAATCCAGTCAAGGAGCAATTGAACTTTAACATTCAAGCGGCAGGGTTTGATGGCAGCAATTGGATACAGATCTTTGACATGAAAGGCAGACAAGTCTTCAATCAGATGATGACCGGAAGACAACACCAATTGGATGTTCGTGAGTGGGCTGCAGGAGCCTATCAGATGCAAGTTGTAGGAGAGAACAACGCGCGTTTGGTTCAGGGTTGGGTGAAGGAGTAGGTCCTGCGGGAAGAGGGGAAATCATTGTCACGAGGGATGTAAATCTAACGGTTTGCAGATTGTCATCACCTGAAAGTTGGAAATAAAAAAAACAACTGATTAGGTATTTTTTTGGAAGCTCCTTCACAATCCTTTAGCTTTGATAAAAATGGTTTATACCACAATATTCTTAGCACCTCATGAATCTCGAGCGAATTGAAAATAGTCTGAAATTACTGGTCCAACTCAAAAGAAAAGAAACTTTCATTTTTGATCTTTTGGAATGTTTTCTGCTTCCCAAAGCCTCCATCTCTCGATTGCAGAAAGGCAACTTGAATCTGAGCAAAGTTCCTGGGGAGGTCTCATGGAAAAAGAAGGTGTTTTTTAAAGAGGAACTAAAACGCGACTTGCACCTGGTCATTACGGAATTAAAAGATGAGCTCAAGCACAATCAGCGTTTTGTAATTGTGACCGATTACAAAACCCTATTGGCCATTGATACCCTTACAAAAGATCAGTTGGACATTCCAATTGCTGATTTACCTAAATATTACGACTTCTTTCTGCCATGGGCGGGAATGGAAAAAGCCACGCATGCCGCTGAAAACCCCGCCGATGTTAAGGCAGCGGAAAAGATGGCGAAGTTGTTTGACGAGATTAAGAAAGACAATCCAGACACCTCCCCTGAATTTGTACACCATCTGAATATCTTCTTTTCACGCTTGTTGTTCTGCTATTTCTCTGAAGACACCAACATCTTTGAAGATCATCAATTTTCGCATGCCATACAATCACATACCAAATCAGACGGAAGTGATTTAGACAGCTACTTAAACCGATTATTTTGGGTATTGAACACGCCTTCTGATAAACGTGGCGATATTCCCCATTACCTCAATGCATTTCCTTATGTGAATGGCGGTTTATTCAGAGAGGATATTCCATGCCCCAAGTTCACCGCCAAATCCAGACAACTGCTCATTGATTCAGGAGATAGCAACGATTGGTCTGCCATTAATCCTGATATTTTTGGATCTATGTTTCAGGCGGTTATCTCTCCTGAGCATAGGGGTGGTTTGGGGGCGCACTATACCTCTGTTCCCAATATCATGAAGGTAATAGAGCCCTTGTTTTTGAATGAACTGAAAGAGACTTTTGAAGAATCCGAAGGCAATGAGAAAAGATTAAAGGACTTATTGTTTCGTATTTCTAAAATAAAATTGTTTGACCCCGCCTGTGGTAGTGGAAACTTCCTCATCATTGCTTACAAAGAACTCCGGAGATTAGAGATAGACATCCTCAAGGCTTTGAGTTCCATCCAAGGGAATTTGGGTTCTGGGAAATTACAATTGGGAAATGACATCACCTCTTCCATTCATTTGAATAATTTTTACGGGATTGAATTGGATGACTTTGCCCACGAGATAGCCAAACTTTCTTTGTGGCTAGCAGAACACCAAATGAATGTAGAGTTCTTCAATGAATTTGGACGCACCAACCCCACTCTACCTTTACAAGACGCTGGTCAGATAGTGTGTGGAAATGCGTGTCGTTTGGATTGGGAAAAGGTTTGTCCGAAAAACGAAGGAGATGAGATTTACATTATGGGGAATCCGCCATTTCTTGGTAAAAGTATGCAGTCTAATACTCAAAAAGAAGATATGGCGTTGGTCTTTAAAGGTGTTAATGGTTTTGGCAATCTTGACTATGTAACCTGTTGGCATAAAAAATCGGCTGATTTTATGGAGAACACAACTTTTCAAGCTGCATTCGTGTCTACAAATTCAATTACACAGGGAATTGCCGTTCCTCCACTTTGGAGCTATCTTTTTCAAAAAGGATTAATTATAAATTTTGCATATACAACTTTTCAATGGGTTAATTCAGCTAAACACAATGCTGGAGTTTATTGTGTAATCATTGGAATTTCTTTTATTGAACGTAAAAACAAACAAATTTTTACTGGGAATACAATTATTAACGCTAAAAATATAAATGCTTATCTTCTTTCTTCCACCAACATAATTATTGGAAATAGATTAAAACCTTTAAGTGCATTCCCAGATATGCAAGTGGGGAGCTGTCCTGCTGATGGAGGCCATTTAATTCTAACTGAAAAAGAGTATCAAGATTTAATTCTAAAAAATCGTGAATGCAAGAAATTTCTTCGTCCATATATGGGATCTGATGAATTAATAAAAGGTAAGAAAAGATTCTGCTTTTGGTTTAAAGAACATGAAAAAAGTGACTTTATTTCAAATCCAGAAATAAGAGATAGATTAGAAAAAGTGAAATTATTTCGTGAGCAAAGCACAAAACTTCCGACAAGAAAAAAAGCAAATACACCTTACTATTTTACAGAAGAAAGATATTCGGACGGTGATTTTATTTTAATTCCAATGGTTTCATCGGAAAAAAGACGTTTTGTTCCAATTGGATTTTGTAAACAAGATG
>CAMCTV010000161.1 GCA_945878635.1 Chryseobacterium gleum
TACATCTGCACGCTCATCAAAGGCCAAATTACCTGACCATTCAAAGGTTTCTGTTATGCCGGAACCACTAAATCCGTATTGGAAAGTGAGACTTTGAATGTTGTTTGCACCTTTGTTTTTTATGACAACGTGTGCGTTGTCACAAATGGGGTTCCAACGGCTGTAAATCTTGGTGGTGCTGGGTGCCAATATTTGTTCCAATGAAACATCATTGTTTTGCAAAATAGGACCGTAGTATACCGCCTGACTTTCTGTTACATAATTGCCGTAGGGATCATAAGTAATGTCGTAATCTACGTTGACCTGACCATTCTGAAGAAAGGGTGTGAGTTCAAATTCATTTGTAGTGCCCTCCTTTCCAGGGCACCATCCCGCACGTGCGTAAATCCAAGTTCCGCCTTGAGGATACAACGGATTTTGATCACACTCTTCCATGATTTGCCAATTGAACGTTTCTTGACCATTGATTTTTAGTGAATGGGTGTTGTAACAAAACTCACCGCAATTGTTGGCGTCATTGCCAAAGCCATGTCCAGTCAATGTCGTTCTCAATTTTACAGCGCTCTCATCTGGGTTCAGTGAAATGTTTTTCGTTGTAACATAATTGTCAAAATTGCTCAATCCCCAGTTGCCTTGCCACACATTTTCAATGCGTTTTACTGTTCGTGCTACTGGTCCTTCAATGAACAAGAATTTCAAGTCCAAAAGTTCCTGCCAATTTCCAGCTTCCAATTGAACCGAGTCTCGCAACAATTTGGCAAAATCTGTAACATCAAAAATCCATGTCCAACCATCTTGCAAATCCAAGTTGATGCCGTAAGGGGTAATGTATCTTCCCAATTCATACCGATTAATGATTTCAGCAGGTGCACTATAATACCACAAGGTGTCATTGCTGAAGGCAGTTAATGTATTGGCCAATGAGTCAATAATGTTGCCGTTCATATCGAAATAGTAGGAGTAGGGCTGTGTGTACAACGCTGTGGAACTCTCTATTTGAACTGCGTGGTTATTGATAACAAAGCTGGTCAGATAGTCAGGGGATTGTTCAAAGGGGATGTATTGTACTGTTGTGTCATTCATGGCATTTCCTATTCCAGAATAAAAAGTGAGTGCAGGAAATTGAATGTTTTCAAAGTTTTTGAAAATTTCTGATTTGTCAAACAATACAAATTCTGGACTGCCTTGTATCATGCCATTATGCCCATTGGGTGACTGATCCATCACGGTATTCCCAAATTGGTCAAAGTCATAATAGACCAAAAGATCATTGTAATTGGGGTGATCTACACTAACTTTTTGGTTCATCCAACTTTGAATGGTTGCACCATCAAGCGCAGCTCCAAATATTTGGAAGTCATCCATATCGCCGCGGTAGTAATTGCTCCATGTACAAGCGGATCCAATACTGAATTGCACAATGCCGGTCATGCTTTTGGTGAGATTGGTCCCTGAATGCCAAAGAACGCCATTCAAGTAAATTTTCATCTCACCCGTGTTGTTGTTTTTGACAAAACTCCAGTGGTTCCAAACACCCTCATAATCCGCTGGGTTGGCTGCTTTGTCAATTCTATCATAGCTTCCAGAAAAACCAGCATCCCAATAGACGCGGGAATTACTCCAGGGGATGTGTGTGTTCAAGATCCTTTCATTATTGGCGTTTTTCGCCTCAAAGCAAGTTCCATTTTCAGGCTGAACATCAGCATTACCGCGCAACCAAAATGAGATGGTCACCTCATCGCTCAAATCGGAGAAAGCCGCCGAAGGTATTTCAATCTTATCATCACCATTCAATCGCAAGAAATGATCATTAATTGAGGTTTGTCCTTCAATCATGTTGTTGACAATAGCTTCAATTCCTATTGTCGAATTGGAAGCATAGGTGTGGTAAAAGGATACAACAAGATTAGAAACACCATCCCAATAATAGGGTGTGTTGAATACCATGTTGATTTGACTACCTGCACTCAAATCCAAATTGTTGTGATAAACTTCTGTCATTAACCCGCTGTAATTGCCAGTCAGTTGAGTGGCAGATGTAGCTCCTAAAGAGATAGAAGCCTCAAACAACATTTTCTCCGAGTAGTCCTGTGACCAGGACATACCTTGAAGAAATCCTGCTGATAAGCCGGCATTGGAGAGTTGAGAAGCAGGTATGATGAATTGACTCAATTGTCTCCTTCCATTTCCAAGTGAACTCAATGCTGAACTTATATTTTCATTGATAGCAGTTGTGCTAAAGTTCAACCAATTTTCATTGTAACTACTGATGGAAGAATAGGGGACGTAGGAGTAGGTGGGTAAAGACTGAAATTCAGTAGTCACAAAATTTTGATTATTCAAGAGATAATGTGGATGAGACAAAAGGTTGGAGTCCAAATTCCCTGTATTCTCAAACAAGTAATTGTAGGTCAGGTAATCCCATTCTCCACAAGGATAGCCCAATCCTCCTGCGGTGCCATCAGAAAAACATTTCAGGGTATGAAGCATCAAAATCTTTTGATAGGTTTTTCCATTGTTAGAAGCAGGGAAGTCAAACCATCTTCTTCCAGGACTATCATAGGCAGTTTGTGGATTGTTCTGGGCATCAAATGTGAAAGTTTGGACAACAGTGGTGTCCCCAGCTTGACCCAACAATTGATTTGAAAAAGAGATTTGTATCAACAAGAAAATGCTCCATACTACAAAAAACGAATAACCTTTACGCATAAATTATAGGAATAAATAATTCGTTAAAATAGGAAATTTATGCCACCGACATGGAAATCAACCTGCAACTTTTCTTTTATCAATATGCTACCCAAATGTCATTTATGACGCTTTGTGGGAAAAGGATTGATTTCTTGAATGCAGGAACATGGAACATTTATTCTGGTCCAGATTTTAAAATGGTTCAATATGCTGTTGATGGTAAAATTGAAAATGGCGATGTTGAGATTCATCTTCGCTCATCGGATTGGTTCGTTCATGGTCACGATCATGATCCCGCCTTTGATCAGGTATCCATTCATTTTGTGGCAGATTGTAATACCATAGTCAAGGATCACATGCTACACATTCAAGCACCGGATGATTGGTCCTGTTTTCCGTTAGTGTCTATTAACGTCCGGAATCCTCATACATTTGATCAAGATTATAAGTGCCGTCGTTTGCTCAATTGGTTAGATGCTTATGGTTGGGAAAATGCTGCTTTTATTCACCTGGCAAGGGCCTTGGGTAGACATGTGCAAGGAGATGCAATGGAGATGCTGGCCATTCAACTTATACCATTTATCAAGGAGCAAAACCTCGATGCAAAAGAACTTGCAATTCTCTTTCATGGTTGCGCAGGTCAATTGAATGAGAACCTTGATTTACCTTTTTACGAATCTTGGAAAAGTACTTTCCGCAAATTCTCCCCTGCGGTTTTGCGCCCTTTACCATGGAACAACAAGGTCAATATTCCTTCTCGCCAATGGCTTAAGGTTTCACAATTGATTCACTTGCATCTTCTGATGAACGGCAAGGGTTACGCTGTGCTGCTGAATCAACCTCATGATTTAAAGGAATTGTTGGGCCAAATTCAAGGAATGTCTTATTGGGAAT
>CAMCTV010000162.1 GCA_945878635.1 Chryseobacterium gleum
CCTTTGCATCTTTGTTCAGCCATGAATGCTCCAGTAACGGCTTTTTTCTGCAGCACTGTTCCTGATTTTGGGTTCGGGCCTCTTTCATCCAACAGTTTGGTTTTGGAGACAACAGAGGAACTGCCTTGCCGCCCATGCGGATTGCATGGAAAAAAGTCATGTCCTAGGGGAGATTTTGCTTGTGGTCAAATTAATTTTAAAGCGCGATGAGTCAATTGCTTTCAAGATATTGGTTGGGTTGGATGGATTGGGAAGTTCCCAACGCTGTCAATGCTGTTATGCTTGGATCTTGTTTCTCTAATGAAATGGCTTTGCGCTGCAGAGAGAAAGGCTGGGATGTATTGTCCAATCCCATGGGTACATTGTTTCAACCTGAAGTGATTGCCCATTGGTTGCGTTATGCTCTAGGAGATAGAAGTTGGAATCCAAAAGAACAAGTTGTCTTTAATGACCAATTGTTCAAGTGTTTGGCTGGCGGTAAAGTTTTAAATCATGCCAAGGAGTCCGATTTAATGCAAGACATTGATTGGGTGGGTAATCAAATTCAGTTGAATTTAAAGAAAGCTCAGGTTTTGGTTGTCACTCTGGGAACAGCATATGCATGGAAGTATCTGCCGTTATCTTGTCACGTGGGAAATTGTCAGCGACTGAATCAATTGGATTTCGAGCAGGAGTTACTCGATATGGATGCGGTTTATGATTTGTGGCAAAAGTCCATACAAGAAATCAAGGCCTTAAATCCTCATGTGAAAATTGTTTTTACAGTAAGTCCAGTTCGTCATGAAAGATTGGGTGTGATGGAGAACAACTTGTCCAAATCAATGCTTCGTGTATTGTGTCATCGGTTGATACAGTCCAGTGATGCTCGGTATTTCCCTTCTTATGAATGGGTGGTGGATGAATTAAGGGATTATGTTTTTTACAAACCAGATGGTTGTCATCCCAATGAAGAGGCCGTTGATTATGTCTTTGACCGTTGGATCAATAGTTTTTATTATGTCTAGAATACCTTTTTTCTTTTTGTTGTTGGTTACAACTCCTATTTTTTCTCAAGTCAAGGTTGGATGCAGTCATCAGCATAATATGTTGCGATCCAATCAAGCTCGCTTGGATACGATGGAGGTCGTTCATCAAAATTTGACTTTGGATTTTACTGGATTTGCAGCCCAGCAAATCAAGGGTGAAGCGCGGACCAGTATTTATGTATCACAGGATACGGACATTGTTCATTTGGACCTTTGGGGAATGACCGTTGACAGTGTCAAAGTAAATGATCAAATTGCAACCTTCGTCAAGACAATTCATTCGCTTTTTGTAAATGCCATTTCAGCTGCAGGTGATACCATTGAGGTTACGACTTACTACCATGGTTCTCCGGAAACGGATGCCAGTTGGGGTGGTTTTTATTACAACAGTCAATACGCCTATAATTTGGGTGTTGGTTTTTCTGAAGACCCGCACTGTTTGGGTCGCGCTTGGCATCCTTGTATTGACGATTTCAATGATCGAGCTACCTACCATCTTTCAGTAAGAACACTGCCTAATCATGCCGCTTATTGCGGTGGTGCATTATTATCAGAATCAACAGATGCGGAAGGGAACAGATGGTTTGAGTGGGAATTGGCGCAACCAATCCCTTCCTACCTGGCATCAGTTGCTGTGGGTCAATATGTTCGAGTGGAAGATGATTGGGTTTCTGAAGATGGGGATGTGATTCCCATGTGGTTGTCTTCTAAGGCAACGGATACGACCAATTTCAAAAACAGTTTACAGCATCTGCCTTTGGTCACTGGATATTTTGAGGGGCGTTTTGGTCCATACCCTTTTGATAGAATTGGATACGTCGCTGTTCCTTTTAATGGAGGAGCCATGGAACACGCTGGCAATATTGCTTATCCGCTGTTTGCGATAAACGGCAACTTGTCCTACGAGAACTTGTATGCGCATGAATTGAGTCACATGTGGTGGGGTGATGCAGTTACGTGTAGCACACAGGAGGACATGTGGCTCAATGAGGGTTGGGCCTCTTATTGTGAGTCCTTGGCTTTAGAGGGTTTGTACGGTTCATCTGCTTACTGGGAAGAACAAAAGGCATTGCACAAAGAAGTGCTTACCTCCACCCACGTTACTGATGGCGGATGGTGGCCTGTTTCAGGAGTCCCTCATTCGTTGACTTATGGCTCAACGGTATACCGCAAAGGCGCTTGGGTGGTGCACAACTTGCGTTATCTGATGGGCGATCAGGCTTTCTTTTCAGCCTGTCGCGATTATCAGGCTCAACGTGCTTTTTCAAGTCACAGCTCAGCAGATTTGCGCGATTTTTTTCAGGCCTATACGGGTTATGATTTGACTGCTTTTTTCAACACATTTGTTTTTCAACCTGGATATCCAGAATACAGGGTGAAAAGTTTTTCTGTTGAGCCTGCAGAGGTTCCTGCGATTAATATGGTAACCGTGATTGTTGAACACCATTTAAACCACCAAAATCAATCCAATACCAGTATGCCCATGCAACTGGGGTTTCGAAAGCCCAATGGAGAATGGGAGTACCAAGGTTATGTGCATACTGACTCTGTGCAAGAAGTACTGATTGGATTTGATTTTGTTCCGACAGATGTTGTAATAAATCGCAACGGTGAATTGCATCAAGCTGTATTGGCCGAAGAACGTATGTTGTATGCAACGGGCAATGTGGATTTGTCCTATGCTGATTTTAGCGTGAATCCCACTTCTTTGGGAAGTGCAGATAGTATTTGGTTTAGAGCAGAGAATCATTTTGCAGAGGCTGAGTTTCATCCCTACTTGGATGGGACGGATTGGTTTATCAGTCCGGATCGAATGTTAGAGATTCATTGGCAGGGATCTGAGGATGCGGTCTTGTCTGGGAAATGGCGTTTTTATCAGTCCAATGCTGCAGAGTATGACTCTTCTTTTTTTGCGCAAATCAATGCTTGGGGAATGGATGAGGACAGTGTTCACCTGATGCACAGACCTTTTAGCGGAGAGAATTGGTCGTTGTATTCCGATGCAACTTTGAATACGATGGGCAGCGCAGCCAATGGCAATGGCCGTTTTGATTTTTCAAGAATTCTTCCTGGTCAATATGCACTTGCTGTGCATACTGGCGTTCTTCAGGTTGCTGCGGATGTTAAACAACCTTGGTGCATTTGGAATCAACGGGAGTTGCAAATTCAACACCACATGGATGAATTGCTGGTACATGATATTCAGG
>CAMCTV010000163.1 GCA_945878635.1 Chryseobacterium gleum
AATTTTTCTGAATGAACCAATTTGCCATCAGTACTGAAAATTTCCAATTGCGTTTCCCCCAAAAATCCCAACGCTGCCAGAGACAAAGTCAAGTTTTCGTTGGTTGGGTTAGGGTATACCATCCAATCAAGGTTTTGAGCGGATTGCTCATTGACACTGCTCGTCATCGTTAAACGCAAGTTGTCATAACTGCAATTGTTACCATCAGCACCAAATGTTGCAATGATAATAGTACAGGTATCAGGATTCAAATCCGATGAGTAATTCAAAGGCATGGAGAAGCTGGTCCAATCAGCAGTACCTCCTATTGAAAGCATCCCTGCATCTGCAATCACATCTTGGCTCATTGTAACTGGATTCCATTTGGTCAATGTGACAAAAGCGATGGCCGTATCTGAAACAGTCATATTGTTGTGGCGGTATATACCCTCAAAGAAATTGGGACGCTCAGTAGTGGCAAATCCACCATTTCCCATTCCTGTCATCAAATCCATTTCTCCTGTAGTGGCCAGTCCAGGGATAACTCCAAACAATAAACTATTGCGAACACTGATGTTGATGCATGAACTTCCCTCTGGTGCGGGTGTTTCTTGAACAGCAGGTGTCTCTATGAATAAAAATGAGGCTAACGAATTGAATGTAGTCCAATCCGCAGGCTCTCCGCCTGCCCATGTTTCAAAATTGCCGTTGGGAATCACTTGAGACTGTCCAATCAAGGCAGCACAAATCATGGATAAAGTGCATAAAGTTTTTTTCATATTCTTGTTTTGTTTGTAGCGAAAATAATATAAGTGCTGCTTAGTTCAAGTTAAAAATTCAATTTTATGCTGTCATCCCTTTGCATTTTAAGTTTATTTTTGTGACAATGTCCATTGTAACCTTTACCACCGATTATGGGAACCGTGATTATCATCTGGCGCTCGCTAAGGCCCAATTGATCAACTACGCGCCAACTTCCATCATTGTGGACATTGCCAACTCCGTAAATCATTTTGATTTAATTGATGAAGCCTACCTCATGCGTTCATGCTGGAAGTCTTTCCCCATGGGCACGGTGCATGTTTTGGGTGTGAAATCCAAATTGGAGAAGATGCCGCTCATTGCTGTAAAAGACAACCAATATTTTATAACCGCAGACAATGGCGTAATTCACTTCATCTTTGATCAAGAAGTAGATGAATTGTACCGTGTAAATCTGCCCATTCAAGACAATGATGTGAAGTTTCCGCTTGGTGGAATATTCATGCTGATTGCAGCACATTTGGCCAAAGGTGGGACACCGCAAATGATTGCCCAAGAAGAAAAGGACTACAAGAAGGTATTCTTCCCCAAACCGCAAATTGAGGATGGCGGAATACGCTGCCAAGTCATACACATTGACGACTTTGGGAACATTGTCCTCAATTTTACCCGAGACATGTTTGACTATTACATCGGTAAACGCAATTTTTCCATTCTCGCACGTTCAACCCAAAAGGCAGGTCTCAGGACCATCATCAATGATTTTTCACCAGATGATTTAGCCGATGGAATTCCTTTTGCGGTATGGGGTGTCAATGACTTTCTGCACATCGCAATGAAAAATACCACACCTCAGTTGGGTGGAGGCGCAGCACGCTTACTCGGTTACCAAAAAATGTCCAATCTATTTATTGAGCTCAATGATTAAGCGAATTGTGCGAATGACTTTTCAGGAAGATAAAACCCAAGCTTTCGAAGAGCTTTTCCTGGCAACACGTCAGAAAATCAAAGCCACTCCTGGTTGTTTGCATTTGGAATGGTGGCAAGATTTGGGAGATAAAAATGTATACTATACCTTCTCCCATTGGGAAAGTGAGGCTCATTTGGCTGATTATAAAAATACCGAAACCTTTAAATGGGTTTGGCCCAAAACCAAAGCTATGTTTGCAGCACCGCCGCAAGCGTGGTCCGTTATTCAAAAAGAAGAAGCATGAAGAGTTTGTTTGTTAAAGAATTAAGAAGTTTTCTCAGTTCACTGATCGGGTATGTCGTCATGGCGGTTTTCCTTTTGATGACAGGTCTTTTCCTATGGGTTTTTCCTGGTGAAACCAACATCTTAGACATGGGATTTGCCAGTTTGGATGGGTTGTTTTTTATTACACCTTGGGTTTTTATATTCTTGATTCCTGCCATCACCATGCGCTCATTTGCAGAAGAGAAAAGAACCGGTACCATTGAGTTATTGCTCACCAAGCCCTTATCAGAGTGGAACATTGTCATGGCCAAATACTTGGCAGGATTGGCTTTGGTGGCTGTTGCTTTGATCCCAACCTTGGTGTATTACATTACAGTCTACCGTCTGGGTAGTCCATTGGGCAACATTGATTCTGGGGCAACTTGGGGGTCTTTTTTGGGATTATTCTTTTTGGCCAGTGCCTATGTCTCCATTGGCTTATTCTGTTCCTCCATCACAGACAATCAAATTGTGGCATTTCTCTTGGCAGCCTTATTGATTTTCATCGTGTATAGCGGATTTCAGTCATTGGCCAGCTTTGATATCCTGGGCAGTTTGGATACTGTATTCAGTTCCATCGGCATGCAAAGCCACTTCAATTCTCTAGGCCGTGGGGTAGTGGACTCCAGAGATGTCATTTACTTTGTGATTCTCACCGCACTGTTTTTGATGCTGACAAGACTCGTCTTGCTCAGCCGCAAATGGTAGTCATTTTCTTTTTGAAGGCTGGAAGAGGTGAAGAACAACCACCCCAAAAATCAATGCCAATTCCATAAGAACAATGAACTTTGGAAAAGTGGGTGTTGTGATGGAGTAGGTGATGGTGATAAAAACCAATCCAATAATGAAGTTGAGCCTTCTGATTAATCTGCTTGAAAGGCTGTATTGCTCAGCTCTATTCTCATCAGTAATCGCCACCATATAATTGTGTTTTTCAGGATGATTGCCAACCCACATCAAAAGAAGACTCAAACCCAATTGCAAGATAAGGGGAATCAAGATGGTTGATTTATCCCCGTACCCATCCACTTCACCTTTGATGTTGAAATGCGAGGGAATGATGTCTGGTAAATGGGGATAAATGGTAGCCACCAAAATCACATTTCCCAAAAACAATACAACAGGAAGGAAAGAGAAAATTTTCTTCATACCTCAAAACTATTGATTTGTTTGATGTTCACCAAGTGGAAACAACTTTCAATTCTTCGCGTTCACTGAGAAAATCATTCCGTCCATTGCG
>CAMCTV010000164.1 GCA_945878635.1 Chryseobacterium gleum
TCTGGGATAGTTTTTTGGTCAAAAGATGGAAGACCTTGAAATTTTTGCCAGGATCTTTGTTGGTTGTTATTGTTGGCATATTGATGACTTTCATTTGGAGAGGCACCGATATGGCGATGTTGCCAGAACATTTGGTCAATGTTCCCGTGGTTGAGCATTGGTCAGATTGGGCAGGTAAAATAATTACTCCAAATTTTAACGGAGCTACCCAAATGAATGTTTGGATCATTGCCGTAACTATTGCTTTGGTGGCCAGCTTAGAAAGTCTTTTGGGAGTTGAAGCCGTTGATAAACTGGATCCTTTAAAACGAAGCACGCCCAATAATCGAGAATTGATCGCTCAAGGTGTTGGAAACTCCATCTCAGGTCTATTAGGGGGAATACCAGTAACCTCGGTAGTGGTGAGAAGTACGGCCAATATTGGAGCCGGAGCCACCAATAAAACCAGCACAATTCTGCATGGAATTTTCATTCTGCTAAGCATACTTTTTATTCCACAGTTGCTGAACTTAGTGCCTCTGGCATCTTTGGCGGCGGTGTTGATTATGGTGGGCTACAAATTGGTAAAGCCTTCCATTTTTATTGAAATATGGAAACAAGGAAAGGTTCAGTTTATCCCATTTTTCATCACCGTAGTGGCCATATTATTTTTGGGACTGCTAAAAGGAATCGGTATCGGAATGTTGATTGGTATTTTTTACGTTATTAAAAGAAATTTTCATGATGGCGTCAATCTTTATCAATTGGAAAGCAATTATCTGTTGCGTTTTCAAACAGAAGTAACCTTCCTAAATAAACCATTGTTGAAAGAGTTATTGTCACAGATTCCTGTGAGTAGTCATGTTTTGATTGACCTTTCTAAAAATGAACGTTTAGACGAGGACATCAAAGAAATGATCAGAGAATACCGCATTCAAGCTGAATTTAAGAATATACATATTGAATTTAAATACAATTCAAGAACCAACATCCCAAAACCTTTTTAATATGGACAGCATCGCAAAATTATTGTTAGAGAATGAAGCATGGGCTAGAGAGAAAGTGGAGTTGGATCCCGAGTATTTCTCTCGTTTATCAAAAATTCAAACGCCAGAATTTCTATGGATCGGGTGCTCAGATAGCCGAGTTCCTGCCAATGAAATCACCGGTACGGAACCAGGTGAAATTTTTGTCCACCGCAATGTGGCCAATTTGGTTGTGCATACAGATTTGAATCTTTTGAGTGTGCTTTTGTACGCTGTCGATGTCTTGAAAGTAAAGCACATTATCGTATGTGGTCACTATGGTTGTGGAGGAGTGAAAGCTTCTTTGACCAATGAAAGTTTTGGGATGATTAACAAATGGCTTCGCAATATCAAGGATGTTTACCGCATTCATCAAGATGAATTTACATCACTTCAAAATGAAGAAGAAAAGGTAAACTTGCTGGTTGAATTAAATGTCAAAGAGCAAGTTTTGAATTTGGCAAAGACAAGTATCGTTCAAAGTGCATGGAAGAAAAGACAAGGACCTACCATTCACGGTTGGGTTTATGGATTGAATGATGGAAAGCTTAAGCCACTATGCACAATGGATCATCATTCTAAATTGGACGACATTTATACTTACAATAATCTAGGTTAAACCAGACTAAAAAGTCATTCTAGGTTGAGGGACAATGTTGCGTTGAACAGTAGGATTTTTTAGAAATTCAAAGTATCCTGAAATGCCAATCATAGCGGCGTTATCAGTACAATAATCAAACTTTGGAATAAAAGTTTGATAACCTTTTTGGGCACCACGCAGCTCGAATTCCTTCCTCAACAAACCATTGGCGGAAACTCCTCCGGCGAGAGCAATGTGATTGACATTGTACTCTTTAACAATCCTAAAAAACTGTTCCATCAAATAATTCACCACGGCATATTGGTAGGAAGCACAAAGGTCATGGATATTCTTTTGAATGAAATCAGGATCTTGTTTGGTCTGGGCTTGCAAGAAATAAAGCAGCGAGGTTTTTAATCCTGAAAAACTGAAATCATTGTCTTTCTTTTTGGGAGTGGCAAAGGCATATGCTTTTTGGTTTCCATCTTTGGCCAGTTTATCTACTACAGGTCCCCCGGGATAAGGCAGTCCCATCAACTTTGCACCTTTATCCAATGCTTCACCTGCTGCGTCATCCGATGTGGTGGCAACCACTTTTAAATCTGTGGGACTGTTGACAATAACAATCTGTGTATGTCCTCCGGAAACGGTGAGACAAGCAAATGGAAATGCGATAGGCGTCTCATATTGTTCTTCAATACAATGCGCCAATACATGTCCTTTCATGTGGTTCACCCCTACCAATGGCTTTCCTGCAGCCATGGCCATAGATTTCATAAAAGCAACGCCAACATGCAACGCTCCCATGAGACCTGGGCCTTCAGTTACTGCCAAAAGGTTCATGTCATTCAATGAAAGTTGGGCTTTTTCAAGTGCAGCCTGAACAACAGGAACGATATTGGATTGATGCGCTCTACTGGCCAACTCAGGCACTACCCCACCATACTGTTCATGCACTGCTTGGGTTGCGGTAACCAATGCAATTACCCTTTGATGGTCCAATATGGCAGCTGAAGTTTCATCGCAGCTGCTCTCAACTGCAAGGGTATAAAAGTGACTCATGGTTGAACAACAATCATGTGATCAAACTCTTCTGTAGTGGCTCGGTCCATCTTCTCCTTGGTTCCATAAATGATAGAACTTTGAACATCGGATTGATCATTGCTTTGATACCACTGTGCAACTTCATCCATGGACATGCACATAAAAGCTTTGGAGAAAACTTCAGAAGTCAGCAGTGATGGGGCTGAAACGGACACCCATTGAAAATCATTGTCAACCCAAGTACTTTTTGGAATGTTCATAAAAGTTCTTTTGTCTTGCGCATTTTTAAATGAAAGCGCTCGATTCTTCAATCGAATTTGAGGATCTTGCATTTGACCAGTGAACCCCATAGGCACCACATTGAAATCTCCCGGACCTTCTCCAAAAATTAAATATTTTCCAGCCATTGAAATCTTGATGGCTGAGAATCCATGTTCTTTTAATTTCTCCAAAACCAAATCCATTGCCCAACAACTCGCTGCTTCTGTAACATCCCATTCGGCATCGCGGTGGTGCTTGATCCATTGAACTTTGTT
>CAMCTV010000165.1 GCA_945878635.1 Chryseobacterium gleum
TGCGTTCACAAATTGAATCTGAAATTCAGTGATGATTCGTCCAAGAAGAAATAGGAAGTCGGAGGCTATCCGCTCCATGGTAAGGGAAACAAGTGTTTCCCTTTCTTCATTTATCTATCCATTGTTTGTCTTTGAAGGCAACGGACCAAAAATTCCCATCGCATCAATGCCGGGTATTTTTCGTTGGTCGGCTGATGAGGTTTTGAAGGAAATTGAGGAGTGTGTTCAATTGGGAATAAATGCTTTTGTTTTGTTTCCTGTTTTTCCTGAAAGCCAGAAAGACAAGTTGGCGACCAAGAGTTTTTCAGATGATAACTTTTACCTCCATTTGATAGCCAAAATCAAACATCACTTTCCTCAAGTAGCGTTAATGAGTGATGTGGCTATGGACCCATACAGTTCGGATGGCCACGATGGTTTGGTAATAGAAGGTGAAATTGTCAATGACGAGACCCTGCCCATTTTGGCCAACATGTCCGTAGCGCAAGCGCAAGCAGGAATTGACATCGTCGGTCCTTCTGATATGATGGATGGAAGAGTCGGATTTATTCGGGATGCTCTGGACCAAGCTGGATATGAAAAAGTGTCCATCATGTCCTACACAGCCAAGTATGCAAGTGCATGTTATGGGCCATTCCGAGAGGCCTTGGATTCTGCTCCACGAAGTGGAGATAAGAAGACCTATCAAATGGATCCTGCCAATCGTTTGGAGGCATTGCGTGAATTGTCTTTGGACCTCAATGAAGGAGCGGATATGGTCATGGTGAAACCAGCTACGTTGTATTTGGATATCATTCGCGAAATCAAAGACCATTCGGATGTTCCGGTAGCGGCATACAATGTAAGCGGCGAGTACGCGATGGTAAAGGCTGCTGCGCAGCAGGGGTGGTTGGACAATGACCGCATGATGCATGAGATGTTGTTGAGCATCAGTCGCGCCGGTGCTGATATTATTTTGACTTATTTCGCCAAAGAATACGCGCAGAAGTTCAAGTAGTCATGGTTGTCTTAGAAGTCAATCCTTGTGCATTGGGTAAGACCCATCAGTGCCAACAGTTGATTCGTATTTTACCATCCCTGCAATCCATAGGGGTAGATGTCATTTATCTCATGCCTTTTTTCAAGAAGGGAAAGGTTAGGGCGGTTGGATCTCCATACTGCATCGAAAATTTTGACGCCTTGGATGAAGCTTGGGGCACGATGGAAGATTGGAATGCCTTGCGCGATGCAGTTCAAGAAAATGGTATGGCACTTTGGATGGACTGGGTAATGAACCATACCGCTTGGGATCATGCTTGGTCAAAAGAGAGAACAGAATATTATTCACAAAACGAATTAGGGCAATTTCATCATCCTAAAGGAACAAATTGGACAGATGTGGTTCAATTGAATCACAACCATCCAGAGGTCTTGGAATACTTTGAGGCAAAGGCGAAACATTGGATAGAAATTGGTGTAACAGGATTCAGAATAGATGTCAGTTATTTGATGCCACGTGATTATTTGAACCAATGGATCGCAAGAGTGAAGGAGTTGTCTTTCAGTACAAAGGTGATATTGGATCGTTGGGATATCTTGGAGCAATGTTCACAAGCCGATGGGGTTATGGCAAAGGATGAACCGAGCGGATTAACATCTGCCAATGATGAGCGATTTTGGAAGCTGATTTACGGTCATGATGAGGCGGCTTTCGGTTCACTTTTTTCGGAGCAATATCCAAATGGTTGGTCGCTGCATGCAGCCAAAGAAAGGCATAAGAATATTGTTATGGGTTCAGGACAATGGAGCCCCAACCAATCAGTATCATTCTTTGAGTCATGCCATTGGGATCAACAATCCTTTGATGATTGGTTGCAGCAAATGCACGGTCAAGGGTAGGTCATTCCGACTTATATTTGTTCCCTATGTCAGTATCAGATTTTATTGCCCCATTTCAAAGCGTCGCTGGAATCATCGACCTGTTTACGTTGATTTTGATGGAGATTGTTTTGGGAATCGACAACATTATTTTCATCGCCATCATTTGCGGGCAGATACCCAACAAGAAAGACGCAGCGCGTGCGCGTTTCTTTGGATTGGCATTGGCATTGGTAGTTCGCATCATATTGTTATCAACGATATCTTTCATTGCCCACATGGTGACACCATTGTTTCATTTGGGAACGTTTGGCATTACCGGAAGGGGATTGATTTTGTTCAGTGGAGGGGTGTTTTTGTTGGTCAAGACCACCAATGAAATTTACCACAAGTTCAAGGAGGCTGATCATGAAGAGAAGCCCAATTCGCGCCAGCTGACTTGGGTTCAGGCCATCTTGCAGATTACGTTGATTGATATCGTATTCTCATTTGACAGCATCATAACGGCGGTTGGTTTATCTAATAATGTTCCCATCATGGTCATGGCCGTAGTGGTAGCGATGGTGGTCATGTTGTTGTTTGCACCCTATGTGAGTGAGTTCATCGAGAAGTATCCAACGTTGAAAATGTTGGCCTTGGCCTTCTTGGTCGTCATCGGCTTGATCCTCTTCCTAGAAGCATTGGAAGACGCGCACATCTTGCATTTGCCGCATGGGGTGGACATTAAGACCTACGCATACATTGCCTTGGCCTTTAGCTTGAGTGTAGAGATGCTCAACATCCGCATGCACAACGTCAAGCAGAGAAGGGACAGTAGGAAGGCAGAGTAGGGGTTCGTGCTGTGGTGTTTGGGAAGGGATTTAATTGTCCCGTCCTAAAATAGGTATACAAAAAACGGTCAAGCGAAATCAGGCATTAACACTCTTTCCTCTTTCCTCTTTCCTCTTTCCTCTTTCCTCTTTCCTCTTTCCTCTTTCCTCTTTCCTCTTCCTAATTTCCCCAATCACCTCCCCAAAACCCGACCTTTCCCAATCGCCGCATCATCATAATCCGGTTTGATTTTTAAGGCTTGCTCATAGTCCGCCAAGGCGAGCTTGCGGTTGTTCATCTTTTCATAGCAAATCCCGCGACTGTAAAAGGCTTGAAAATAGGAGGGATACAATCCGATGGCCTTGGTGAATTGTTCTATCGCCTTGGTGTACTCATTCAAATACGTGCAATAGATGTATCCCTTGTTGTAATATGCCGCCGAGAAATTCTTGTCTATCTGTACAATGGTATCATAACACGCCAAGGCCCT
>CAMCTV010000166.1 GCA_945878635.1 Chryseobacterium gleum
AGAAGAACATGGTTTTACCATTATCAATGACATGCTTAAATTAGGAAGTGGAGATTCTTTTTTGCCCAATCACATTCCCAACGAGGAGTTTCAGCAATTGCCCACCACCGCTGGAATCTATTTCTTTAAAAATGAAAAAGGCGAACACCTTTACATTGGCAAGGCCTTGAATATCAAAAAACGTGTTCGTTCACATTTCAATCCAGACGGCGGAGAAAGACAACAGTTTTTTTTACGTGAGATTGCGCACATTGAATTTCAGGAGACCGGCACTGAGTTATTGGCTTCATTGATGGAGGATGCTGCGATAAGAAAACATTTTCCTAAATACAACAAAGCGCAAAAGAAAAAGGCTCATCCTTTTCACTTGATTTCTTTTTATGATCAAAAAGGAATTCATAGATTACAAGTTGTCAAGGGTAAAACAGCCCAAAGCATCCATAGTTTTCCATCTATGAAAGCTGCTTATCAATGGTTGAATACTTTGAAAGAAGAACACAACATTCAAGGCAGATGGATAGGGTTGCACAACTTTCAAGGAGAAGAATTGCAAGAAGAGATATCCGTTCACAATCAAGCCTTGGAGAATGCACTTCAAACCATGATTGCCAAGCAGCCATCCTATTTGGTCATTGGTCGTGGTAGAAAAGACAACGAAAAGTCATTTGTTTGGGTGCAACGTGGGAATTTAAAGGGCTATGCGTTTGTAGACAGTGACCAACGTATCGAACATGAGGAAGAGTTAGATTGGATTATTCAACCCCTGCCCTCTTCTGAAATCACGCCTTATTTATTGAAATCGCATTACGAAAGTCCTAAGCAATGCTACATTAAAACTTTTTCTGATCCTCTTTTGGAATGCGGTAAATTGTAATTTTCTCCAAGGAATTAACGGGATTCAATTGATGTAAAAAACGATCAAAAAAACTGGGTTCAATGGTTGTGCAATAGGTCAAATGAGGAAACTTCCCTTTCCAATTCATTATCCTATTTTCCAAATCCACATCATCATAAAAGAGAATGTAATTGGGGTAACTTCTGCGATGAACATCGTGTGCAAAGGAGGAATCCAAAACATGGAATAATCCAATGGTTTCATCCAAGTTTTGATGCACACCAAAAGTGTAATATTCATCCCACACATCTGCATAGAATCTAGGCGCAAGTGGAACGTTTTCCCGGTGTGCATGTTCTTGAATAAAATTCTTGGCATCCCCAAATTGATACAATGCATGCATGCTTTCGACCCTCGCTTTCTTGGGATAAATGCAACTGGCACCGAAAAGCAAAACAACATTCAACGCCCAAAAGAACTTCCAACTTCTTTTGATCCAGATTTTGGAATGCCAATCTTTCCAATCCAACCAATTGTTCCAACCAATTACACCAACCACCAAAAGAAGCGGAAGGACTGGAAACAAAAATCGTTCTTGTTTATTGGGGAAAACCAAATGAAAAACAGTAAAGATTAACCATGCCATCCAAACGCCCCAAAAAGCCGCATGACGGGGTTGTAAGGACTGAGCTTTTCTGAAAAAGGGCGTGAGTGCTCCCCAAAAAACAAACAAACTTACCGGAGGTAAAATAAAATAGGACAACCATGACAAGTAGGCCCATGGTGAATTGGGAAACTCACCTGCATGCTGGGCATTGTATTCAAAATAGCCCAACACATGTTGGAAAGGTTTACCTCCCCAAAGCACTAAATCATCCAATTGGGTAAGAAAAAATGACAAACCTGCTGCAAAAGCAACGATTGAAAATTTACGCCATTGCTTCATGAACAATGCTGTAAGTCCCCACCCAATGGGGATCCAAGCATTTTGAAAGCGCAATCCAACTGCCACCCCCAACATCAATCCACCCAACAACCATTGCGCCTTTTTAGTGGATGTAATATAAAACAACCCGCCAATGATAACCGGTTGACTCACCACCTCTACCAAGTTACGAACCGCATTCATGGGCATCAATCCCAAAAAAGCCATCAGCAAAGCTGCTGTAACTGCAGAACTTTTATTTGAAAGACGGAGCGTCAATTGAAACACATAATAAACAGAAAGCAATGACCACAATCCGTGCAGCATTCGGATGAATAGCTGAAGGTACTGCGGGTCATCCAGACCAATAAAATAAAGAGCCTTGTAAATGACAAAAAGCAATCCGTTGTATAAAAAACTAAAAGCTTGAGGGGCTGTTTCAGTATTTCCCCAGCCAGGAATCCAATCACCTGTATTGAAACCATTGGCCCAAGATCCTGCTATTTCAACCGTCAGAAAATGATCATCCACCATGAGGTATCCAGGCGAAAAAAAAGCGGCCCAAAGTCGAATGAAAAGTCCTCCCAACAAGATAACCCGTAGGGGTTGGTAATTCCACCATGAAACAAAACTATTGCGCCACAATACCATGCTCTATACTTGAATAACTCCGGTTCGGTATGGTGGTGTTGGCTGACCCATTGAGGCTGCATGAATACCCATGCTGATCCACTTCCGCGTGTCAACTGGATCAATTACAGCATCCAACCACAAACGTGCAGCAGCATAGTAGGGTGTGGTTTGCTCATCGTACTTTGATTTTATCTTTTGATACAACGCGTCTTCTTCCTCTTTGGTAATTACCTCGCCTTTGGCTTTTTTGGCTGCAGTCTCAATTTGCAACAAAACCTTAGCGGCCTGGGCCCCGCCCATCACTGCAACCTGCGCCGTGGGCCAGCCCACTATCAATCTTGGGTCATAGGCCTTTCCGCACATGGCATAATTTCCCGCACCGTAACTATTGCCCGTGATTATGGTAAATTTGGGAACGACACTATTGGCTTGGGCATTGACCATCTTTGCACCGTCTTTGATGATGCCGCCATGTTCCGATCTTGAGCCCACCATAAATCCGGTAACATCTTGCAAAAAGATCAATGGTATATTTTTCTGGTTGCAATTCATAATAAAACGTGCGGCCTTATCTGCACTATCGCTGAAAATAACACCACCCAACTGCATACCATCCTTCTTACTCTTCACAATCATGCGCTGATTGGCTACAATACCTACAGCCCAACCGTCAATGCGTGCATAAGCACATACGATGGTCTTTCCAAAATCTTCCTTGAACTCTAAAAATTCGCCACCATCTACT
>CAMCTV010000167.1 GCA_945878635.1 Chryseobacterium gleum
TGGTCAGGACCAAATGGCTTTTCATCAACCATTCAAAGTCCAGCCTTGAATGGCGTAAACCAAAGTTTTGAGGGATATTATTATCTTCAGATAACCTTGAACAATTGCGTTTCTCCTTTGGATTCTACTTACGTCAATGTTTTGGAAGAGCCTTCCACACAAGCTTCCTATCAAGGTCCGTTGTGTCTAGGTGATTCATTGGTGTTGAGTTGTGACCCTATCGCAGGCGCGACATACCAGTGGTCTGGACCCAATGGATTTTCGTCAAATGCATTATCTCCCGTCATTCCCAATGCCAACTTTGGGATTCAAGGAACTTACAGCGTTGTCGTTATCTCAGCCTCTTGTCCGTCATTGGCATCTGCCGTCAATGTGGTGGTGAATCCCATTCCTTCATTGAATATCAATCCCATGGATTTGGATTGGTGTGTGGGAGAGACGATGAACTTCAGTGCCAATGCGCCCGCCAATGTGAACTACAGTTGGGAAGGTCCCAATGGTTTTGTTTCCAATAGCGCACAACCATCATTGGAATTGACCGACATCAATCAAACGGGTGTGTACTTGGTTCAGGTGGAAGCCAATGGATGTTATTCATCTGTGGAGAATGTTTTGCTCAATGTTTATCCCATCCCAACGGGTCTTATCAACGTCAATTCACCCATTTGTGAGGGCGAGACTTTGTCTTTTCAGGCAATAGTTAATTCCCCTACTCCTGCAACTTTCCAATGGAACATGTCCAATATAGGATTTTCATCTACTATTATCAGTGATGCCATTGCCAATGCCAATTTGTTGATGAATGATAATTTAGAATTGAGCATTACCCAGAACGGATGCACTTCAGAATGGATATCAACAGACATCGTAATCAATCCCATTCCTATCGTTACTTTCAACGGCGATACTGACTATTGCCAAGGAGAGCAAATTGTGATCAACGCCAATGCGCAAGTCAGTTCCAACTGGACTTGGACAGGACCATTGGGATTGACAGGTACTGGTGGTGCGCTGGTGTTGAACAATGCGCAGGTCAATCAATCCGGATTGTACAATTTTACCGCTACTGCGCAAAGTTGCGTCTCTCAGGCCACCAGCATTGAAGTGATTGTTCATTCCAATCCAACGGCTGAAATTATGACGATAGATTCGTCCATTTGTATCGGAGAGTTTATGGTTTTGATCATGACAGGAGCTGCCAATGCCATTTGGCCCGATGGGGTTATTGCGCCTACCTATACCTTTCAGCCCACTGGCGATATTCAAATCCAGGCGGTTGGTATCGATGCCAATGGATGCCAGGACATTGATGTCATTGATGTGATTGTGTATGATCCCTATGTCAATATTGTTTATGCCAATCCCTGGCACATTGAAATTCCAGAAGCCGTTGGAGGATATTATCCATTACTCACATCATTTGTAGCGGCGAGTAATGTTCCAGCCTTAACATGGAATTTTAATGATACCACTGATTTTGTAACCGGTGCAACAGGGGATACCATTTACCACATATTTGAGAATCCTGGAAGTTACACATTGGAGGTTATGGCAGAGGTGGATGGATGTTATGCATTTGATACGCTATTTGTGGAAACCTATGCAGAATCTCAATTGGGTTGTGATGATACCACAACGTTTTGTGCATTGGGAGAGATCCCCAATGTGGTTTCGCCCAATGGTGATGGTTTCAATGATGTTTTCTTTGTCCCCAACCGATACATGCGTGACTGGTATGTCAACATCTTTAACCGATGGGGTGGTTTGGTAGGAACAATAGAGAAGGGCAATGAGTACCGAATGATTCCTTACGATTATTGGGATCCAAAAGATGCAGCTGCGGGAGTATACTATTATGAGTACCAGGGAGAGGGATTGGATTACATTCCTTACCAAGGATCAGGGTGGTTCCATGTAACGAAATAGTTGAAAATTTGGCAGTTAAGAAAAAAAGACTATCTTTGCAGTCCTTAAAATTTTTAAAATCAATAAACAAATGAATCGTTACGAAACTGTTTTCATTTTGACTCCCGTGTTGTCTGATGATCAGGCAACGGAAACAGTGGACAAATTCAGAAAGTTTTTGAAAGGAAAGGGCGCTACCATCAAGCACGAGGAGAACTGGGGCTTGAGAAAATTGGCATACCCTATCCAGAAGAAAACAACCGGATTTTACCACTTGTTGGAGTTCGAAGCTGCTGGAGATGTTATCAATCCGTTTGAAACGGAGTTCCGCAGAGATGAGCGCATTTTGCGCTTTTTGACCACCCACATGGACAAATATCATTTGACTTACGCGGAGTCTCGCCGCAATAAGGCAGAAAAAAAGTAAGTTGAACGTCTAAAATTGAACACAATGAGTGAAAATGGAGAAATTCGCTATTTAAATCCCATCGAGATTGAAACCAAGCAAGCCAAGTATTGCCGTTTCAAGAAGTCGGGTATCAAGTATATCGACTACAAAGACGCCAACTTTTTGTTGAAGCTTTGTAATGAGCAAGGAAAAATCCTTCCTCGTCGTCTTACTGGAACATCATTAAAGAACCAGCGTAAAGTTGCGCAAGCTATCAAGAAAGCCCGTCATTTGGCCTTGATGCCTTTCGTAGGTGATATGTTGAAATAATCAGGAGGAACAATCATGGAAGTTATTCTAAAATCAAACATTGAAAAATTGGGTGCCAAAGATGAGGTAGTCAATGTAAAGCCTGGTTATGCACGCAACTACTTAATCCCACGTGGATATGCAGTAGCGGCAACAGAGAGCGCCCGCAAGATGTTGGCAGAGAATTTAAAGCAACGCGCACACAAGGAAACCAAAATTTTGGCAGATGCCCAAACTTTGGCTGAGAAGTTGTCTGCATTGACTTTGAAGATTGCTACCAAGGCATCTGACACAGGTAAAATCTTTGGAAGCATCAATACGATTCAGTTGTCTGAGGCATTTGCCAAAGAAGGACACAACATTGATCGCAAGAGCATCAGTTTGGTAGAAGAGCACATCAAGATGTTGGGTGCATACGAAGCCAAAGTAAAATTGCACAAAGAGGTAACCGCTTCAGTTAATTTTGAAGTAGTTAACGAAGGGTAAGATCTTCA
>CAMCTV010000168.1 GCA_945878635.1 Chryseobacterium gleum
CGCTGAGCTTCATCGATAAAAATAATTTTCTTTTGACCTATTATTCGCTCTAAAACAGATTTGCCCGCATTGGTCAACAACCCTCTCACTTCGGGATCATCTCCATCAATGAACAAATAATCCGCCTCATTGATGCACAGCTTCACAAGTGTCGTTTTACCCACCTGCCTCGGCCCAATTAATACAATGGCCTTGCCCTTAAACATTCTGTCTCGAATAACAGAAAACAAAATTCTCGGTATCATAATCCCCAAATATAGTATATAATTGGCGATTATAATCCCCAAAAATCATATATAATTGGGGATTTCAGATTTTGACTTGAAAAATTAGCCATTTCTACAAAATCTTAAATATTGAAAAACAACTACTTACCTTAAACCAATTCCATTTTGGTTAATTTGGTCAGTGGACTAGCCAAATTCACGTGAATTTAGTCAGTGGACTGACAAATTTATCCAAACTTCCGACTCTCGCATTGAAATAGAATCAGGCGGTAGCCAAGCAAAAAAGAGGCTCTCGACTCTTTTCCTAAATTGTATTCAATAACAAACTACTTGAACCGAACAGCAGTTGCTGTTTTAGTTGCTGGGTCTACTTTGTAGAAGCCTTCGCCGCTCTTGTCTCCTAGCTTGCCCGCTTGAACCATGTTCACCAATAAAGGACATGGAGCGTATTTGGGATTGCCAAATCCATCGTTCATTACACGCAAGATGGCCAAGCAAACATCCAATCCAATGAAATCTGCCAAACGCAACGGTCCCATGGGATGTCCCATACCCAACTTCATTACCGTATCGATTTCCTCCACTCCTGCTACACCTTCAAACAACGTATAAATAGCTTCGTTGATCATGGGCATCAAAATGCGGTTGGCAACAAAACCTGGATAGTCATTTACTTCAACAGGGACTTTTTGCAACTGCTTGGACATTTCAAAAACAGCTTCTGTAACAGCATCTGAAGTACTGTATCCACGAATCACCTCTACCAACTTCATAACAGGAACCGGATTCATGAAGTGCATGCCAATCACTTGCTCTGGACGCTTGGTCACAGATGCAATCTTGGTGATAGAAATGGAACTGGTGTTGGAAGCAAGAATGCATGCCGCTGGCGCGAATTCATCCATGGATTGGAAAATCTTCAATTTCAAATCCACATTCTCTGTAGCTGCTTCAACAGCCAAATCTGCATTGGCAATTCCTGACTTTAAATCCGTCACCAAACTCAAATTGGCCAAAGTCGCAATCTTGGCAGCTTCATCAATCAAACCCTTGGACACTTGACGATCCAAATTCTTGGTAATGGTTTGCAAGGCACGGTCCAATTGGCTTTGGTTGACATCTACCAAATTGACCTTGTTGCCATATTGTGCAAAAACGTGAGCAATCCCATTTCCCATGGTACCTGCTCCGATGACTGTGATATTCTTCATTTTGATTTATTCTGTGGGCGAAAATACATCAGGTTATGCTCACTCCAACTGACGCCAAGCGGTTTCTCCGTCGCGGGTGATTTGTAAAATCCAATACAAAACAGCTACTCCTATAAAAGGAACCAACGCATCCGTCCATTGGCGGGTGACCCAAAACAAAAGGGCTGCGCTAAACATGGAGGAGATAACCACCAGATGAAAACCCAATTTCCTCTTGCGGTACAATAGAATGGTTCCTGCAATGGTGATTAAACCAATGTAGCCTGACCATTCGTAGTAAGGCGGATTGAGATAATCTACTCCATCCATCTTGGCCATCATCTCACTCATGGTAATGCTGACCAAGCTACTTATTGCATTTCCTACAATAAGTAAGATCAACCAAGTCACCACACAACCGTGTCTTTTGCCTGTAGGGGGCATTGGAGGCTGCTGCGGCGTGGATTCCATAGGTGATTGCTCTTTATTTTGTTCCGATTCCGTCCAATTTTCCATGGGGCTAAAATAGATATTTTAATTCTTCCTCGATTTATGGTGTGTTTTTATCTGCTTGGATTATTTTTGTGCCACTTACGAAATAAAGATATGCGCGAAATTCAATTTAGAGAGGCCATCTGTGAGGCCATGTCAGAAGAAATGAGAAGAGACTCCTCTGTTTTCCTTTTGGGAGAAGAGGTGGCTGAGTACAATGGTGCTTACAAGGCTTCGAAAGGCATGCTCGACGAGTTTGGTCCAAAGCGTGTCATTGACACCCCTATCGCTGAATTGGGTTTTGCAGGAATTGCAGTGGGTGCTGCCATGAATGGTTTGCGTCCTGTAGTAGAATTTATGACATGGAACTTCGCTATTTTGGCGGCAGACCAGATCATCAATTCTGCAGCCAAGATGTTGCAAATGTCTGGAGGGCAATACAATGTTCCAATTGTATTTCGTGCACCCAATGGAACAGCTGGTCAATTGGCAGCTACGCACAGCCAAAGCTTTGAAGCGTTCTATGCCCACGTTCCAGGATTGAAAGTTATTACTCCCTCTAACCCATATGATGCGAAAGGTTTGTTGAAAGCGGCTATCCGCGACAACGACCCTGTGTTGTTCATGGAGTCTGAAAAGATGTATGGTGACAAAGGCATGGTGCCAGATGGAGAATATATCTTGCCCATTGGTGTTGCTGATATCAAGCGCGAAGGAACAGATGTTACTTTGGTTTCATTTGGTAAAATCATGAAGACAGCTTTAGCCGCGGCTGAGGAGTGTGAAAAGGAAGGCATCAGTGTTGAGGTGATTGACTTGAGAACCATTCGTCCTTTGGACATCGACACCATCATTGCTTCTGTTAAGAAAACCAATCGATTGATCATTTTGGAAGAAAGTTGGCCTGTAGCGAGCATTTCAACTGAAATTGCTTACCGTGTACAACGCAACGCGTTTGATTATTTGGATGCTCCTATACGTCGTTTGACACAAACCGATACTCCGTTTGCTTTTGCACCAACCTTGATTGAAGCAGCCTTGCCACAGGTGAAAGATGTGGTTCAAGCAGCCAAGGAAGTTTGTTACAAATAACAACAACAAAATATGACGATGTCTTCTTCTCAATCGGAATCCAGAAAGAAGGCCATCGAAGCATTGCGCCAACATCAGCAACAATGGACAGCT
>CAMCTV010000169.1 GCA_945878635.1 Chryseobacterium gleum
AAAAAAGCCCTCCGAAGAAGGCTTTCAATTTTGTTGTCGGGATGACAGGACTTGAACCTGCGACCACACGCCCCCCAGACGTGTACTCTACCAACTGAGCTACATCCCGATTAGTTTTTTGTGGGCGCGAAAATAGTCAATTTTATTCGCAATCTGAAGGAATTGTGCAAGGCCCTGCCAATATCGTGATGGTCTCCTCGTTGTTCTCCTCCTCTGTAATCTTGATGATGCCCTCTCCTACAAATCCGGTCTTGCAGGCTGTTATATCCAAAACAGCAAATCCTGCTTGACCTGCTTCATAGTATTGCGTGAAATCAAACTCTACCGATCCGTCCGAGCTAGTCACTCCACATGTATCAAATCTTACTGCGTTAGAGGGTGGTGGAAACTCAGAGGGCAAAGCATATATTCTAACTTTTGAAAATTGCACCGGCTGCCCATCAGCATCAATCACCCGAATCAAAGCCTTGGTAGGCTCCATCTTATAGCGCTTGCATGCTCCAGCAACGATGGTCATTAATCCTGCGGTAACAAAAAAGAGTAAAGTGTAGTTTAAACTAAATTTTTTCATTGCGTTAAAAATAATTTTCGCAAATCCGTAAGTTTGCAAAAAACAAAGAAACAAAAAAAATGTTGAAAAGCCTAAATTTTCCTTTCTCTTGTGGCATGGCCTTGTCATTGGCCTTTTTAACCGCAGCCTGCAACAGTCCTAAGAACTCATCAGAGTCTGCCAACACTGCGCCTGCTCTTGTTCAAGAAGAAGCCCAGCCAGCCCCTCAACCCGAAACCAAACAAACTATGAATACACGTGTTAAATTAACCACATCACAAGGCGTGATGGTGGTAGAATTGTACAATGAAACACCATTGCACAGAGATAATTTCATCAAATTGGTGAAAGAAGGTTTTTACAACGACCTCCTTTTCCACCGTTGCATCAAAGGTTTCATGGCCCAAGGTGGTGACCCAGAATCTCGCGGTGCTGCTCCTTCAAAAGCTCTGGGTATGGGCGGTCCTGGATATACTGTTCCAGCAGAGTTCAATGCCAATTTTGTGCACAAAAAAGGAGCATTGGCTGCTGCTCGCCAAGGGGATCAAATGAATCCAAAAAAGGCTTCTAGCGGAAGTCAATTCTACATCGTGCAAGGTCAACAATTGAACGACAACCAAATCACGCAATTCGAATCCAGAGCGGCCATGAAAATGCCTGGTTTCAAATACACTGATGCACAACGCCAAGTATACAAGACTGTCGGTGGCACTGCTATGCTCGATATGGATTATACTGTATTTGGCGAAGTGGTTGAAGGGTTGGATGTGTTGGATAAAATTTTGGCTCAACCCACAAAGCCCGGCGATCGTCCGGTTACAGACATCACCATGAAAATGGAGATCCTTCCATAAGTTGTATGCAAGAACAAATTCAAAATCTCCTCAGCGAGATTCAAAATACGGTCATCGCATCTGCTGAACAGGCGGAGCAATTCCGTATTCAGTATTTGGGTCGCAAAGGTGTGATGAACGATTTGTTCGAAGCCTTCAAACAGGTTCCCAATGATCAGAAAAAGGCATTGGGAAAGGATTTGAATGTTTTGAAAATGGCCGCCCAAGAAAAATGGGAAAGTTTTCAGAACGCCACTCCAACAGCAGATGCTGTCAATCCGAACTGGGATTTTTCTGTCCCTAGTGGTTTGATGGGGCGTGGCAAAAGACATCCCCTTAGCTTGGTGCAAAATGAGATCATTTCCATCTTTGAGAAGGTTGGTTTCAGCGTATCTGAAGGCCCGGAAATCGAAGATGATTGGCACGTTTTCAGCGGATTGAATTTCCCACCGGAACATCCTGCTCGGGACATGCAAGATACTTTCTTTGTGCAGACCAATCCAGATTGGCTGTTGCGCACCCATACCTCTAGCGTGCAGGTGCGTGAGATGGAAAAGAGGCAACCTCCTTTTCGCATTATCATGCCAGGAAGGGTTTTCCGAAATGAAGCCATTAGTGCCCGCGCGCATTGTCAGTTTCATCAGATAGAAGGTTTGTACATTGATAAGAACGTTTCCTTTGCCGATATGAAGGCCACCTTGTTGTACTTTGTACAGTCATTTTTTGGCAAGGCAAAGATCCGTTTGAGACCCTCCTATTTTCCTTTCACGGAGCCAAGCGCTGAGTTGGATGTGTATTGGGGATTGGAGTCAGAGGCCGATTACCGTATCACCAAAGGAACGGGTTGGTTGGAAATCATGGGCTGCGGTATGGTAGATCCCAATGTCCTTTTAGCCAGCGGTATTGACCCTGAAGTTTACAGCGGTTTTGCTTTTGGAATGGGCATTGAGCGTATTGCCATGTTGCGTTACCAGATTGACGATCTCAGGCATTTCTTTGAAAACGATCAACGCTTTTTAGCTCCCTTCGATCAGTTCTCACATTGATACTTAGTGTTATTTTTACACTTATTAAAAAAATGCCCCTGTGAAGGGGCGTTTCCTTTTATATTTGCCTTCAGCTTAAAAATCGATTACATGGCTACTGCGACCAAGAAAAAAGAATCCAAAGCGACAGCTACTGGATACGGAAAAGAAGACTACATCAAGTGGCATCGTGAGATGATGTTGATGCGTCGTTTCGAAGAGAAGTGCGGACACTTGTACATTCAACAAAAGTTTGGTGGATTTTGTCACTTGTACATTGGACAAGAGGCCATTCTTTCTGGAATGATGTCGGCCATCCGTCCTACCGATAAAGTGATTACTGCTTATCGCGATCACGCTCATCCTCTGGTAATGGGATCTGATCCCAAAAGAGTAATGGCGGAATTGTACGGAAAGGTCACAGGTCTTTCAAAAGGAAAGGGTGGATCGATGCACATGTTTGACAAAGAGCACAACCTCTTCGGTGGACACGGAATTGTTGGTGCTCAAATTCCAATGGGAGCAGGTATTGCTTTTGCAGACATGTACCGTGGAGAGGACAACGTTACGTTGACTTTCTTTGGTGATGGTGCTGCTCGCCAAGGTGCGTTGTTTGAGAC
>CAMCTV010000170.1 GCA_945878635.1 Chryseobacterium gleum
GCGTCCCATTTTTCTCTGTAATCCAAACGGGCCAATTCACTGCCGCTGTTGGGCACATAGCAGTTCACTAAGATAAAATTCTCGTATTCTGCAATGACACTGCGACCTTCTTGGTCGTGTTCTTCGATACCCAAACCAAAGGTCACGGAAAGCGGTTTGGTCTTGGTCAACACCGCGGTACCGCTATATCCAGGGCGAACAGCAGATGAGGTATAGATGAAATATTCATCAAAAGCTTGCAAGGCTTCTTCTGTTTGTTGGTCATTGGCCTTGGTTTCTTGAAGACACAATATATCTGGATTCATGGCGCGCACATCATCCACAAAAGTTTTTTTGGTGATGGCCCTAACGCCATTGACATTGAAAGAAATGAGTTTCATGCCTCAAATATAATCCTTGTCACCATCACAGTTTTCCGTTGTGGAAAAAATGAGGAGTTGTTATATTCGCAATCTACCATGATGGTCATTTCCTCCATACTTCAACAAGTGCAGCAACATCCAAATGCCAAGGCCATCACCTTGGTGGCAGAAACATGGACCTATGCGCAGTTGTATCAGAAGTCAATGGCTGTTTCATCGTCCCTACAAGCGCAAGGAATTAAGAACACCAGTGTTGGATTGTTCACAGACAATCAATTGGAGATGTATGCAGGACTTTTGGGTATTTGGTTGTCAGGCAACGCTTACGTGCCCATCAACCATAAGTTTCCGAAAGAGCGGTTGGATAAAATTGTTCAAGAACGACAATTGCAGCACGTGTTGTGTCAATCGGCAAGTTCAAGTGAAGTCCTCGAATTGGTACCCGCTTTGCAACCGATTTTTTATACCGATGAAGTAACAGAACTTCAGGAAGTTGAGCCATATTCATTGGCCTATACCTTGTTTACATCAGGAAGCACAGGTGTTCCCAAAGGAATACCTATTGGACATGATCATCTTTTGGCATTGATGCAAGACATGTGGGAGCGGTATCCATTAAGTGTTGGAAACAAAGTGTTGCAAGCTTTTGAATTGTCCTTTGATGTCTCCATAGCTTGCGTATTGTTGGCATGGACGCAGGGTGCGGAATTGGTGGTGGCTGATTTGAATGGCATCACAGCAATTAACGCATTTAAAGCCATTCATGATTATCAGGTTGATTTTGTCACCCTTCCGCCATCGGCGCTGTTTTATTTGCGCCGCTTGAAAATGTTGAAAATGACACAGCCGTGGGTCACCAAAACTTTGTTCACCGGTGAAGCTTTGCCTTATTCAGTGGTTCAAGAGTGGTTGACTTGTGCCGTAAACAGCACGGTTGATAATGCCTATGGACCTACGGAAGGAACGGTTTGGTCGATGATTGATGCTTTGGATGACTCTATAGAATCGCAATTGATGAATGGCCTTTGTCCCATTGGACAACCGCTCAAAACCATTGATATGCGCATCGTTGACGAAAAGGGAATTGATGTCGAGGAAGGAGAGCAGGGAGAATTGTGGATTGGAGGACCTCAAATTTTTCATGGTTATTTAGGACAACCTGAGAAAACCATGGAGGTGTTGTTTCAGGATACAACAGGGGTTTATTGGTACAAAACGGGAGACATTGTTTTCAAGAATGCTTTCGGTAAGGTCATGTATGTGAACCGCAAAGACAATCAGGTTCAAGTAAATGGCTATCGGGTGGAGTTGGGAGAGGTAGAGCATCACCTGCGTCAATGCGTAGGTCACGATGCTGGTGTAGTATTGGCCCAGCAGGAGAATGGTGTTACCACTCTATTTGCCTTTGTAGAAGGAACAGCAGAAGAGCAAGTAGTCCTTGCGGCAATGCGAGAGAAAGTTCCGGGATATATGTTGCCGAGAAATGTTTTTAGCGTACCACAATTCCCGATCAATACCAGCGGAAAGATTGACAAACAAACATTAAGAAAAAATTATTTGACATGAGCAATGAAGAATTGACAGCACGCGTAGTTGGTGTGTTTAGAAAAGTATTTAAGAACGAAGGTATTTCTGTTCAACGCGAAACAACTGCCAAGGATATTGCAGGTTGGGATTCCATCACACATTTGGATATCATCTCCGGAATGGAGGAAGAGTTTGATGTTGAGATCACTGGATTTGAAGTGATGAACATGAGCAATGTCGGTGACTTGTATGATTTATTGACCCAGAAGTTGGCAGAGTAAGGTGGTTTTTCAATCCTGGTCATACGTTGGTTTTTTACTGATCACCATTCTGGTGGTTCGTTTGACCTCAGCCTCTTGGAGGTGGTTTCCTCTTCTATTGGCCAGTTTGTTTTTTTATTCGTTGACCCATTGGGGTGCATTTGTTATTCTCTTGTTTTCTATTTTCTATACTTACTTCACAGCAATAAGAGTAAGTGGAAGTGCAAACATGTCCATTCGCTACCGATGGCTATTGCTTTCAGTTATCGGTCAAGTGCTGATTCTAGGGGTTTTCAAATATCTGGGTTTTTTCAATGGAGTGATGCAAGGAGTATATGCTTTGCTTCACAAAGGAGATTGGAATGACTGGCCATTGTTGGTATTGCCTTTGGGGATTTCATTTTTCACCTTTCAGAGCATGGGTTATGTTTTTGATGTTTATTACAAAATCAGAAAACCTGAAATGCACTTGGGGAAATATGCTTTGTTTGTTTCTTTTTTTCCGCAGCTTCAATCAGGACCAATAGGTAGATCCAAGGAAATGATGCCGCAATGGACTTCCATTTCCTTCCCCAGTTTTGAGCAATACCGCTGGGCCATTCAATTGTTTGTTTGGGGATTGTTGAAGAAGTTTGTTGTTGCGGATCGTTTGGGCAACTACGTAAATGAAGCTTATGATACGGTGGGCAGTATGGGTACCTGGGTTTGGTTGTTTATTTTGGTTTTATACACCGTACAATTGTATGCTGATTTTTCCGCCTATTCAGACATGGCCATGGCATCAGCCCGGATGTTGGGCATTCATATACCTGAGAATTTTGCATTTCCATACAAAGCCAATAACATCACTGATTTTTGGCGAAGATGGCATTTGTC